>NZ_JAAOQS010000020.1:0-102575 GCF_011603105.1 Rhodococcus sp. A14
CCGAGGGCGACCTCATCGCCGTCCTCGAGGCCATGAAAATGGAAAACCCCGTCAACGCCCACAAGGCCGGCACCGTCACCGGCCTCGCCGTCGAACCCGGCGCCGCCATCACCCAGGGCACCGTCCTGGCAGAACTGAAATAGCGTGTGAGTACTTGTCAACCGCCCGCGGTTGACAAGTACTCACGGGTGGCGGCCGTGCATGGCGGCCGTCACCCGCGCCGCGGCGTCCCGGACCATTTCACCGATCTCCGCCGTGCGCACACCCGACATCGGCCGGGACGCGTCGGCGACACACAGTACGACTGCGGGTTCACCGTCACGGTCGAATGCCGCGGCATTGATCGACAGCGGCTGGTAACTGCCCTCCGGGTCGATGTCACCGACCACGGCATCCGCCGACAACAGTGTGCGGGCCTCTCGCAGCGCGACGGTCGAGCGATGCCCGCCCACACCGCGACCGCGGAGTTCCGACACGGCATCCGCAAGCGAATGCTGTTGCTGCTCCATGCATTCCATCGCGTATCCGCGCTCCCGGACGAGCGCGAGGGCCGGCTCGTACGTCGCCCGCAGCACGTCCACCTCGACACCCAGATTCTGCCCGCCGAGGGCATACCATTCCTCGCGCTGCTCCGGCGGATACCAGGCCGCGATCCCCGAACCGATGGGCGGCGCGAGCAGCACCTTGTCGCCGAGCCGCAGGCCCAGGGTTCCGCGGCGTCCCCCGACCGGTTGCACCACCTCGGCGACCACCACGTCGCTTCCCGATTGCACGAACGCGATGGACGCCATGTCCGACGCGTCGGCCAGTTCGTGCATCACCGACCGCGCGAGGTCGACGACGTCCGCGGCCGTCGTCGCTGCACGTCCGATGGGGATGAGCGCGGGACCGAGACGGTAGGTCTTGCGGGTGGGGTGCCGGATGAGCCACCCCGCCTCGGTCAGGGCCACGACCATCGGGTAGCAGGTCGCCTTCGCGACACCCAGGTGCCGGGCGATGTCGGCGAGGCTACGGGGCGTCTCCGGTTCGTCCGCGAGGAGTTCCGTCAGCATTACGATCCGGTCGGTCTGCGGTGAATTTCGCGCCATGTGTTTGCATAATGCCACTCTGGCGTCGCACTGTGAACGGCGTTACAGTCGAGTCGTCTGAACGATCGCTAAATCACGTGGACCCTCCGTCACAGCCGCTGCAGGAAGTGAAACCCATGAAACGCTTCGATCTACGTCGCCGGACCGACCGACTCGATCCCGAGACGCAGTACGAAGAGATCGCTCGCATTCTCGCCACGCAGGAATTTCCCTGGGACATCAACCAGGCCCTCAGCTTCGCGCTGTTCCGGACGTACGCCGTACCGACCATCGGGCGGTTGCTGTTCGAGACGGGTGAATTCACCGAACGCGTGCAGAAGCGCTACGACGACACCGGCCTGATCCTCGATGCCGTCCTCGAGCACGGCCTCACCAGCGATCCCGGTCGCGCCGGGATCCGCCGGATGAACCAGATGCACGGCTCCTACGACATCTCCAACGACGACATGCGGTACGTGCTGTCGACGTTCGTGGTGACCCCGGTGCGTTGGATCGACGACTTCGGCTGGCGGAAACTCACCCGCAACGAGATCGTCGGATCCACCAACTACTACCGTGCGCTCGGCAAGTACATGGGCATCAAACAGATTCCCGAGACGTTCGAGGCGTTCGAGAAATTCCTCGACGACTACGAGCGTGAACGCTTCCTCTTCGACGAGGGTGGCCGCGCCGTCGCCGACTCGACGCTCGCACTCCTCTGCACGTTCCCGCCGAACAACCTTGCGCCCGCCGCCCTGATCAAGCGATTCTCCTGGGCGCTCATGGACGATCCGCTGCTCGACGCGTTCGCCTACCGCAGGCCGTCCCGCCTCGCGCGAACTCTGTCGCGGGGTGCGTTGAAGGCCCGCGCCCGCCTCGTCCGGTTCTACCCCGTGCGCACGGTGCCCAAGTTCGCCCGCGACCTGCCGAACATTCGCAGCTACCCGACCGGGTACGAAGTGGAGAAACTGGGCACCTTCCCCAGAACCTGCCCCGTACAGCACACCAACGGTACGGTCGCGCGGGAAAACACCGCATCCTGAACCGCTTTGGAGGTGTGATCGACGGAAAGCCCTGTGTTCGAACTATTCTCGGACACTCGGCGAATGGCGGCGGGTATTACCTGGTTCTGCCGTAACGTGGCTGCGCGTAGAGACCGTCGACAGGAAGGGATTTTGTGCACTTCTCGCGAGGGACCCTGACCATTGCCGCACTGGCAGGAGCGGCCTCACTCGCTCTGGCGCCCACGGCAACCGCCGCAACCACCTATCAGATCTCCGTCGTTCCGCCGCTCGGGACCGTCTACGCCAACAATCTGGTGACGCTCGGCGCGCTGGTCACGCCCACCCCGACCGGCACCGACGGATCCACTCCGGTCGAACTCGAGATCACCGAGCCCGACGGCGACGTGAACACGCGAACCATCCCACTCACCCTCGGTGCCGGGACGGCAGCGATCCGGACGCACGAGGCCGGCCGCTACACCGCCGTGTTCACCTACGCCCCACCGAACGGCACACCCGCCGAGACGACGACGCAGTTCGACGCCGTCGCGTCACCGGGGCTGGGCCTGGGTAGCTGACCACCGGAACCTGCCGAGGCGCATCGCCGGTCAGACGCCGGCGGTGCGCCTCTTCTTCGGTTTGACGGGAGCCTCGGTGGATCCCACCGTCTTCATCGCGATCTCGACGTACTTGCGGGCCACCGCGTCCGGGGTCAGCTTGCCCTCGGCGTGATACCAGCGCGGAATCGACTGGCACATACCGAGAAGTGCCCGCGTCGTCTCCGCGGCATCCGACACGTCGAAGAGCTCCCTCTTCTTGCCTTCCTTGACGATCTCGAGGACCAGTTCCTCCACACCCTTGCGGACGGTGCGGTAACGCTGCCGGTTCTCCGGGCTCAGGTAGCGCACCTCGCTCTCGAGGGCCGCCAGACGGGATCGCATGGTCATCCGCAACACGATCGCCTCGATGACGTTCGCGAGTCGCTGCACGGGATCGTCGCCGCCGTCGGCGCTCGCGGCGTGGGCGCGCTCGAGAACGTCGCTGGTGGAGAGTTCCAGGAGCGCCAGGAGAACGGCCTCCTTGTTCTCGTGGTGGTAATAGAGGGCGGGTACCGTGACACCGACTCGGCGGGCGATGTCGCGCACCGACGTGCCGTGGAAACCGTGTTCGTAGAACGCGTCGAGGGAGGCGCTGAGGATCGGCGTCAACTTCGTGGGTTCGAGGCGGCGCCAGTCCGCTGCGTTGCCGACCTCGGTGGGCGTCGCACCCTTGGATGAGCTGACCATCAAAGACCTATCTACCGCTCGCTATGCCAGGACGGGTCAAGTGTAGCTGTTCAGATAGTCGGCGAAGGTCTGCGGCGGCCGCCCGGTGAGCGCCTCGACGTCCCCCGTCACCACTGCCAACTCACCGGCCGCGATCGCTGCGTACGAGGTCACCCACCCTGCGACCTCGAAGTCCGGCGCCCCGAAGTGGGCGCGGGACGCGTACGCCTCGTCCAGAGTCTCGTTCTCGAAACGCACCGAACGTCCGGTCACCCTCGTGATCGTCTCGGCGGCCTCCGCGAGGGTGAACGCCTCCGGCCCGGTCAGCCTGTAGGTGACGCCGTCGTGGTCGCCGTTGCCGGTGGTGAGGACCGCCGTCACGGCATCGGCGACGTCGTCGGGCGCCACCGCGCTGACCCGGCCGTCCCCGGCGGGTCCCCGGATGACGCCCTGATCGTCGGCCATCAGCGGGATCATCGACTGATACCAGCTGTCCTGCAGGAACGTGTACTTCAGCCCGCTCTCCCGGATGTGCTGCTCCGTGAAGTAGTGGTCGCGGCCGAAGGTGAACGTGCACTCGGGCGCCGCGCCGAGAAACGACAGGTAGACGATCCGCTCCACCCCGGCGGCACGGGCGGCGTCCACCACGGTGCGGTGCTCCTCGCGGCGGGTGGCGCTCTCGTGACCCGAGACCAGGAACAGCAGCCGGACGCCGTCCAGCGCGGCGGTCATCGCCGGACCGTCGGCGTACGTGGCCACCGCGAACGCGGAGTCGAAATGCTCGGCCAGCGGCTCGAGCCGCTCGGCGTTCCGCCCGATCAGCCGGACCCCGGCGCCACCGCCGAGCCGCTCGAGCACCTTGCCGCCGATCGACCCCGTGGCTCCTGTCACTGCAATGGTCATGGCCCGCATTCTCCCAGCGCCGGCCCTCTATCCTGACGCGTATGACTGAACCCGTGGCAACCGCTGACCTGGCAGACGAGATCGGACCCGACATCCGGAGCTGCGACACGCAGTTCATCCAGTTCGGCGGCCGTGAAGTGTTCTCCGGCCCCATCACCACCATCAAGTGCTTCCAGGACAACCTGCTGGTCAAGCAGACCCTCGGCGAGCCCGGCAACGGTGGCGTCCTGGTGGTCGACGGTGACGCCAGCATCCACACCGCCCTGGTCGGCGACATCATCGCCGGACGGGGCGTCGACAACGGCTGGGCAGGCGTGATCGTCAACGGTGCGGTCCGCGACTCGGCGATCCTGAAGACCCTCGACATCGGCGTCAAGGCGCTGGGCACCAATCCCCGCAAGAGCACCCAGACCGGCTCCGGTGAGAAGAACGTCCCGATCGAGATCGGCGGCGTCACGTTCAATCCCGGCGAGACCGTCTACAGCGATCAGGACGGCGTCGTCGTCCGCTGATCCGGCGAGAACCGAGCGGCGGTTCGGTATCTCTCGATGCCGAACCGCTGCGAGGCTCCGAGCGCCGACGCAATAATCCGGAGGAATTCAGCGGTCGTTCGCACGACCCGCTCCTAACTCGATGGCCGTACGGGCTGGCCTGCGTGTTCCTGTATGTCGTCCCCGCCATCGTCTTCCTGCTTCTACTACCCGACGCTCCTGGCCTACCTCGCGAGCACCTTTGCGTACGTGATCAATCCGGCGCTCGCCGCGAACGGCCTGTACACGGCCATCATCATCGTCACCCTGTTCTGGACCGGTGAACGCCGTGCACGTCTCCAGTCTGCGGCGACCGGCGAGCGAATTCCCTCGCGCGATGTTCGTCGCCATGGGGCTGGTCCTCGGAATCTTCGCGTACTGGATTCTCTCCGCCATCACCACGCAGGTGTATCTCGTGGTGCACCGGCTGATGTTCACGCTGCGCACACCGTCCTGGAAACAGGACTGGCGGCCGACCCGCTCGCGGAGGAGGCGTGATGACCACATCCGGTCGTATGGGCCCCGACGACCAGTCCGTGAACACCGCCCCGGTCGACGACCTGCACAAGAGGCCCGAAAACACCCACTGGATCCTGTATTCCGTCCTCGCCGCCGCGTTCGTCGGACTCCATCGTCGAAGTGAGCGACTGGTGATCGCCGTGCACTGCCCGGACAGGTCGGCGAATTTCGAGTCCGCCGTCGCCGATCTGAAACTCGTGGACGAGAATTAGGGGAACCCGAGGAGGCGTTGATGTCCGACGAAATCCGTTCCACAGTAGCCGCGCTGATGCCCACGGCGCGTGACGAACTCGCCGAACTGGTGGCCATGCGGTCGGTGGCCGATCCGCGGCAGTTCCCACCGGAGGAATGCGTTCGCGCCGCCGTGTGGGTCAGGGACGCCTTCATCGGAGCCGGGATCGGACACGTCGAACTGCTCGAGACGTCCGACGGTTCACACGCCGTCGTCGGACACCAGCCCGCGCCGGACGGGGCCCCGACGGTACTGCTCTACTGCCACTATGACGTGCAACCGCCCGGTGACGAGAAGCTCTGGCACACCGACCCCTTCACCCTCACCGAGCGGGACGGCCGCTGGTACGGGCGCGGCGCAGCCGACTGCAAGGGCAACATCGTCATGCACCTGCTGGCGCTGCGCGCACTCGGCACCCCGTTCCCCGTCGGCATCAGAATCGTCGCCGAAGGATCCGAGGAAATGGGCACCGGCGGGCTCGAGAACCTCGTCGAGGCCAGGCCCGAACTCTTCGACGCCGACATGATCCTCGTCGTCGACACCGGAAACGCCGCGGTCGGCAGCCCGACCGTCACCACAACGCTGCGCGGCATCGCGAACGTCGTGGTCCACGTCGAGACCCTGACCGGGGAGGTGCATTCGGGCATGTTCGGCGGACCCGCCCCCGACGCGCTGGCCGCCCTCGTCCAGATGCTCGCCACCCTGCGTGACGCGGACGGCAACACCGTCGTCGACGGGCTCGAGTCGGACCAGAAGTGGACGGGCGTCGACTACCCCGAGGCGCAGTTCCGCACCGACGCCGGCGTGCTCGACGGTGTGCGTCTCGCCGGTTCGAGTTCCGTCGCCGACGCCGTGTGGGCCCGGCCGGCCCTGACGATCCTCGGCATCGACTGCCCGCCGGTGGTCGGCTCGGCCGCCGCCATCCAGCCGCGCGCATCGGCGCGCCTCAACCTGCGGGTACCACCCGGTATGGACCCGCAGAAGGCGCAGGACGCGCTCGCCGCGCACCTCGAGAACGCCGCCCCGTGGAATGCGCGGGTGACGGTGGAACGCGAAGCGGTGGGCTCCGCGTTCCGCGCGACCACCGACGGCCCCGGATACGCGGCCCTCGGCGCTGCGATGGAGGAGGCGTTCGGGAAGGAACTCGGAACCGTCGGGCAGGGCGGCTCCATCCCGCTGTGCAACGTCTTCTCCGCCGTCGACCCGACAGCGGAGATCGCCCTGATCGGGGTGGAGGAACCGCGCTGCCTCATCCACGCCCCCAACGAAAGTGTGGATCCCGGCGAAATCGAGAATCTCGCCGTCGCCGAGGCGCTGTTCCTGCAGAGGTTCGCGACCGCCGACCGTCAGGACTGAGAACTCACCCGAGCCGTCATCCCACCGATCTCCACGACATCCCCGTCCCGCAACTGCCGCCCCCGCCGCACCTCGACGTCACCGTTCACCGACACGAGTCCGTCGGCGATCACTTCCTTCGCCTCCGCACCCGACTCGATGAGGTTGGCGAGCTTGAGGAATTGGCCGAGACGGATGGATTCGTCGCGGATCGGGACGGCGTCGTGAATGTCGGACATGCCTCTATCTTCCCTCTTGACCCAAATCGCGGCCCGACGGCTCACACTGAACACTGGAACACCTGTCTCCCGTGATCGGTACGTATCTCTCGCCGGGAAGGAAACGCTCGATGTCAGCTAGCACCGAGACACACCACGCGTCCGAGGCGGCCGTCCGCACCGCACCACGGCCCCGACCCGCACTCGGCTCGAAGAACGGGCGCCTGCACCAGGTTCCCCACATCGCGGGACTGATCCTGGGCGTCTTCTCGGTGCTCGTGTTCCTGTGGAGCATCTCGCCGGTACTGCGCTACTACGTGCACGTGCCGCGGGAATACGTCGACACCTACTATTTCGACGCTCCGGACACCAGCCTGTCGTGGGCTCTGGTGGTCGCGCTGCTCGCGGCGGCGCTGGCGAGCCGCAAACGCATCGCCTGGTGGCTGCTGACGATCTATCTGGTTCTGATCCTGATCACCAACGTGATCGTGAGCATCACCGACCGGAACGTGAACGCGATGGTCGCCGCCGTGGTCCAGGTGGTGCTGATCGGCATTCTCATCGCGGCCCGGCCCGAGTTCTACACGCGGGTCCGGCGCGGGGCGGGCTGGAAAGCCCTCGGCGTGCTCGTCGTCGGTCTCGCGATCGGCACCCTCGTGGGCTGGGCGCTCGTCGAACTCTTCCCCGGCACGCTGCCGCAGGGTGAACGTTTCCTGTGGGCGCTCAACCGCGTGACCGCCCTCGCCGCGGCCGACAACGAACAATTCAGTGGGCGCCCGCACGGATTCGTCAACACCCTCCTCGGCCTGTTCGGCGCAATGGCGCTGCTGGCCGCCGTCATCACCTTGTTCCGCGCCCAGCGCTCCCACAACGCGCTCACCGGCAACGACGAATCGGCGCTGCGCGGGCTGCTGCTGCAGTACGGCGCGGACGACTCCCTCGGCTACTTCGCCACCCGCCGCGACAAGGCCGTCGTGTTCGCGCCCAGCGGGAAGGCGGCCATCACCTACCGCGTCGAGCTCGGCGTGTGCCTGGCCAGTGGCGATCCGATCGGCGACCCGGAGGCGTGGCCCCACGCGATCGAGGAGTGGCAGGCACTCGCATCCCAATACGGTTGGGCCACCGCCGTGATGGGCGCCAGCGAAACCGGCGCCACCGCCTACAACAAGGCCGGTCTCACCGTGCTCCAGCTCGGCGACGAAGCCATCCTCCGCACCCGCGAATTCAACCTCAGCGGACGCGACATGCGGCAGGTCCGCCAAGCCGTCACCCGCGTCCGGCGTCAGGGCGTCACCGTCCGGATCCGCAGACACCGGGACGTCCCCGCGGAGGAGATGGCCGAAGCCATCCGGCTCGCGGACGCGTGGCGCGACACCGAGACCGAGCGCGGTTTCTCCATGGCCCTCGGCCGGCTGGGTGACCGCCTCGACGGCGACTGCCTGCTGGTGGAGGCGGTCGCCGAGGACGGCGAGATCGACGGCATCCTGTCGCTGGTGCCGTGGGGACCGACCGGTGTCTCGCTCGATCTGATGCGCCGCAAGCCGACCTCGCCCAACGGGGTGGTGGAGCTGATGGTGTCCGAACTGGCCACCACCTCGGACCAATTCGGCATCACCAAGGTGTCACTGAACTTCGCGGTGTTCCGCTCCGTCTTCGAGGAGGGCTCCCGCATCGGGGCCGGACCCATCCTGCGGATCTGGCGCTCGATCCTCGTCTTCTTCTCCCGCTGGTGGCAGCTCGAGGCGCTCTACCGCTCCAACGTGAAGTACCAGCCGGAATGGGTGCCGCGGTTCCTCTGCTTCGAGGACAATCGGGAATTGCTGCGCGTGGGATTCGCGTCGGCCGTCGCGGAAGGATTCGTGACCCTGCCCCGGTTCGGCCGCTCCGGAACCCGGGACGCCATCGAGCACACCGGCACCCACGCCGCGGTCCCCGCCGCACTCGTCGCCGCCGAAGGACTGCACTCCGACGGCAGCGCACCCGGCGAAGGCGTCGCACCGACCGCGACCGGACCGAAACGTCCCGAGCAGGTCCGCGTCCGGCTCGACAAACTGGCCGACCTCGCCGAACAGGGTATCGACCCCTACCCGGTCGCGTATCCGCCCACGCACACGGTGACCGAGGCCGTGGAGTCGCCGGAGGGAACGACGGTCCGAATCGCAGGGCGCCTGCTCCGGATCCGCGACTACGGGGGTGTCGTGTTCGCGGTGGTCCGGGACTGGTCCGGGGACATCCAGATCCTCGTCGACGAGGCCCGGGTCGGCACCGATCGCATCCGGGCGTTCGCCGCCGAGTTCGACCTCGGTGACCTCGTCGAGGTCGCCGGCGTCATCGGATACAGCCGCCGCGGAGCGCTGTCGCTGCTCGCGAACGAGTGGCGCATGACCGGCAAGTGCCTGCATCCCCTGCCGGACAAGTGGAAGGGCCTGTCCGACCCGGAGACCCGCGTCCGGCAGCGGTACGTCGACCTCGCCATCAACTCCGATGCCCGCCGCCTGCTCGAGGCCCGCAGCGCCGTCGTGAAATCGCTGCGCGATTCGCTCGGCGGCCGCGGCTTCCTCGAGGTGGAGACCCCGATCCTGCAGCAGGTGCACGGCGGTGCCAACGCGGCCCCGTTCCTGACCCACATCAACGCCTACAACCTGGACCTGTACCTGCGGATCGCACCGGAGCTGTACCTCAAGCGGTTGTGCGTCGCAGGAATGGAGAAGGTGTTCGAGATCGGCCGCGTCTTCCGCAACGAGGGCGTCGATTTCAAACACAACCCGGAGTTCACGATCCTCGAGGCGTACGAGGCGCACAGCGACTACGAGAAGATGATGGTGCTGTCCCGGGAGCTCATCCAGACCGCGGCGACGGCGGCGTACGGACGCGAGATCATCATGCGGCCCGGCCCCGACGGCACGCTGGTGGAGGTCGACATCTCCGGCGAATGGCCCGTCAAGACGATGCACCAGGCGGTCGCCGAGAAGCTCGGCGTCGACGTCTCACCCGAGACGCCCCTCGCGGAACTGCAACGGCTGTGCGACGAGCACGAGATCCCGTACCAGTCCACCTGGGACGCCGGCGCCGTCGCGCAGGAGATGTACGAGCACCTGGTGGAGGACTACACCGAATTCCCCACCTTCTACACCAATTTCCCGACGTCGATGTCACCGCTCACCCGGCCGCACCCCACGATTCCGGGGGTCGCCGCGAAGTGGGACCTCGTCGCGTGGGGCATCGAACTCGGCACCGCGTACAGCGAACTCACCGACCCCGTGGACCAGCGGAACCGGCTCACCGAGCAGTCGATGCTCGCCGCCGGCGGTGACGAGGAGGCGATGGAACTCGACGAGGACTTCCTGCAGGCCCTCGAACACGCCATGCCCCCGACCGGTGGGCTCGGCATGGGCGTCGACCGGGTGGTCATGCTCATCACCGGCGGCAGCATCCGTGAAACCCTCGCGTTCCCCCTGGCCAAGCCGAGGCAATGACCTCCCGTGGCCGGGTCGCCGTCGCTGCGCTGCTGATCCTCGGCGCCGTCGGCTACGCGTCGTGGCTGCTCGAATTCGTCCTCGACACCGGAATCGATCCGCTACGGGGGTTCGCGAGCGAACTCGCCGCCGCGGACCAGCCGTACGGATTCTGGTTCCGCACCGGCGACCTGCTGACCGGATGCGTCGTCGCCGTGGCCGGGGTACTGGGACTGTCGCGGTACTCGCAGGGCTGGGTGACGGCGGTCGGGTGGATCGCGCTGATCGTGTTCGCGCTCGCGACCATCGCCGATTCGCGCCTGCCGATGAGTTGCGCGGCCACCAACGACCCTGTCTGCGCTGCGCGTGAGGCCGCCGGGCACCTGCCGCTCACCCACGACCTGCACGCCGTGACCAGCGCGTCCGCCTCGACGGGAGGCGTGGTGTCTTCCCTCGCGTTCCTGTTGGCCGCGTTCCGCTACCAGTGGCCGACCTGGTTGAAAGTTTCCGGCGTGGCCGTGGCGACGGTGTTCGTCGGCGGCACGGTATGGACGCTGACAGCCGCGGGACTCCGCGGCGAACAGGACGCCTGGCTCGGACTCGGTCAGCGCGTCCAGCTGCTCGCCTTCTGCGGATGGCTGATCTTCGTGGCGCTCAGCGTGATTCACGTCACCCCGGAAAGGGCTGGTTCCACGTGAAACGTCCTGGGGAAATGGTCGCGGGAGTGCACGTGGTGGTGGACGGCGAGGGCCCACCCGTCGTCCTCTACGGCGGCCTGGGCGGGAACTGGTTCGACTGGGACGAGGTGGTCGAACTGCTGTCCGAGACCTGCCTCGTGGTGCGGATCGATCGTCCCGGGTACGGACTCAGTCCCCCGTCCGCCGAGCGCCCGTCCGCCCGTGGCGAGGCGGCGAGAATCGCCGACGTTCTCGACGCGCTTTCCGTGACCACCCCCGCGGTGCTCGTCGGCCACTCGCTCGGCGGCATCTACGTCGAGGCCTTCGCCCGGCTGTACCCCGACCGAACCGGCGGCGTGATCCTGCTGGACGCCACCATCACGGCCCACCCGCACCGCGTGATCCCGACCCGATGGCGTGTCACGATGGGCAGACGAGCGGCCCGAACGGCCAGCAGGGTGGGGCTGCAACGCCTCCTGGGCCCCACGGTCCGCCGGATCCTGAACCACTCGACACCCCCCGACGGGATCGCGCCGGGCACCCGTCGATGGGTCGAGCGGATCTACCGCGAGCCCGCGTACCTCGAGTCCTCGATCGTCGAGAACGCGTCGTACCCGGCGCTGGCCCAGGAGCTGGCCGCGCTGCGCGAGACCACGACGATGACGGCACCCGTCGTCGTGGCCGCCGCCCACACCGGACGCCCGACGCCCTGGGGGTCGGCGTGGATCCGCATGCAGCGACAGTTCGCGGAATTCCTCGGCGCCGCGTTCCGCGTCGTGCGTCCCGCGCACCACCACGCCATGATCGATCAGCCCGGCCAGATCGCGGTACTGGTGCGGGAGCTGGCAAGCTGATCGACGTGCAACTGCTACTGATCCGCCACGCGCTGCCCGAGCTCGTCACCGCGTCCGACGGGCGCGCGGACCCCGCACTGACCGAGGAAGGTCACGCCCAGGCCAAGCGGCTGCCTGCCGCGCTGGCCCCGTACCGTATCGCCCGGATCGTGAGCAGCCCGCAGCGCCGCGCACTCGAGACGGCGGCGCCGGTCGCCGAGGCCCTCAACCTTCCCGTCACCGAGTACGTCGGCCTCGCGGAGTACGACTACGACCTCGACCACTACATCCCGTTCCACGAGGCGGAGGCGCGGGCGCCCGAGGCCTTCGCCCGGATACGGGCCGGCGAGTTCCCGAAGTCCGTCGACGCCGACGCGTTCCGGACGCGGGTGTTCGACTCCCTCGGCCGCATCGTCGACGAGTCCGGCCACGAGGACACGGTCGCCGTGTTCGCCCACGGCGGCGTCATCAACGTGTTCCTGCAGCAACTGCTCGGGCTCGACCGACCCCTCGTGTTCCCGATCGAGTACGTGTCCGTGACCCGGGTGCTCGTCTCCCGCAGCGGTGAGCGGCGAGTGGCGTCGGTCAACGAGACCGGTCACGTCAGGGACATGCTGCGTCGATAGAACCCGCGAGAACCGCACGCACGGCGGTCGGCAGAGCGGTCGGCACGCCCGCTTCGGCGCCCGCACGTGCGATCGTGTCGATCGCCGCCGCGGTGAATTCCGCGCTCTGCACCGGCTCGTACTGCGCGGGAGTGTCGATTCCGACCGCGAACTCCGCGAAGCTTCCGGTCATCGCCTGAAGGAACGGCGCCGCCATTGCGGCGAGTTCCCCCGCGGTGCCGCCGGCGCCTCGAACCATCGCGGCGCCCTGCTCGAACCCGGCGAACATGGCGTACATCGCGCCGAGCAGCGCGAGGTCGTACATCGCCGCAGCGCCGGCGTCGTCGCCGACGAATACCGCACGCCCGAACAGTTCCAGCACCGGCCGATTCCTGTCGAACGCCTCCGCCGCGCCGCTGTAGAGCACGAACGTGTCGCCGCCCCCGATCATGTCGGGCACCGCCATGATGCCGCCGTCGACGTACTCCACTCGCGCCGCGCCGGCCCACCGCGACATCGCACGCGCCTGCTCGGGAGTGGTCGTCGTCAGGTTCACGAGCGTTCGACCAAGCAGGTCACCGGCGACGGGCTCGATCAGCTCGTGCACCGTCTCGTCGTCCGCCACACAGACGAGCACCAGCGGCGACGCCTGCACCGCCGCGGACACCGACCCGGCCGGGTGCGCACCGGAGTTCGACAGCGTGTCCGCTTTCTCCGGCGTGCGGTTCCAGACGGTGACCGTGCGACCCGCCCGCAGCAGCGCGACCACAAGAGCCCGTCCCATGGCGCCGAGCCCGAGAACGGTGACGTCGGTGCCGGTCATACGACACCCCGGGCGGACTGCGACGGTGCGACAATCGCCTCGTACACGCTGCCCGAACCGTGCCTGCCGAAACCCAGGTCGAGGGCACGCCGGTACAGCTCCCTGACCGCCGCCGGAAGTCGCGAGTCGATTTGCGCGTCCTCGGTGGTGACCGTGATGTGATCGATTCCAGCGGCCATCATCGCGAGGCTCGCGCCGACGTCGGGGTACTCCCGTCGGTCGATCTCCTCGGCTGCGCCCTCGAGGAAGAACGGCATCTGCGCGAGCAGGTCGGAGGCATAGGGCAGGAACGTCCCTGCCTGCACCCCGGCAGATTTCATCAGTGCCGCCGCATGACTCGCGCCGACCAGCGTGGTCATGAACAGATCGAGCAGCGCCTGGTACCAGAGCAGGGCCAGACCCGGATCGGCGCCGACGTACTCCGGCCGCGCTAGGAGCCCGAGCGTGTCGGACCACCGGTCGAGCACCGCGCGCGGTCCGCTGTAGAACGCGTACGCCGTGTCGTCGCCGACCAGCGTGGCCGGAACCATGATGCCTCCGGTGAGGAACTCGGCGCCGTGCCGGGCGGCCCACGCGGCAGCACGCTCGGCCTCGCGGGGAGTGTCGGAGCTGAGGTTGACCAGGACCTTGCCTGCGAGCCGGTCGGCGGCGGGTTCGAGCAGGTCGTACATCGCCCGGTAGTGGGTGAGGCTGACGATCACCAGATCGGCGGCGTCGAGCGCGTCCTCCGCGCTGGTCGCGCGGCGGGCACCTGCCGCGACGACGGCGTCGGCGCGTGACGCGGTGCGGTTGAACACCATGACCGGCACGGCGTGATCGAGGAGCGTTCCGGCCATGGCGCGGCCCATCGGCCCGAGCCCGACGACGGTGACGGAAGGCAGTTGTGCAGGCATGATTCGCTTTCGGAAGTCCGTGCCCGAGTGACCGGGCAACGCTGCGGAGCAACGCCTTCTCCAGTCTCAGCGCGCGCACTACACTCGACAAGTACCCACTTCAAAGTCAGGTACTTACCAAAAAGTCAGTGAGGAGCGTCATGCGCCGACAGCAACGTCCCTACTCCTGCGGAATCGATGCGGCGATCGACGTCATCGGCGGCAAATGGAAGGTGCTGATCCTGTGGGCCCTTCACACCGGTGAGCAGCGGTTCGGCGACCTCAAGCGCCTGGTACCCGGCATATCGGAGAAGATGCTGATCCAGCAATTGCGGGAACTCGAAGCCGACGCCATCGTGCATCGCGAGGTCTACCACCAGGTTCCGCCGAAGGTCGAATACTCGCTGACCGAACTCGGAGTCTCCCTCAACCGCTCCCTCGAACCGCTCGGCGCCTGGGGCGCCGAGCACATGGACCACATCGTGGCGGTCCGGGAGGTCGAGGCGAACGGGGACAGCCTCGACCCGTCGAGCCGCTAGAGGCCCGGAATCCGCGGCAGCGGAGGGAGCGGCGGGGGCGGCGGAAGTGTCGGCAGCTGAATCTGCGGCAGACCGGGAATGAGTGGGCGCGGAGCGGGGGCAGGCGCGGGAGCGGGCTCCGGCACGCTTGCCTCCTCCTCGGCCGGGCCCGGAACCGACACCGCGGCGGACGGCGGTGGCGTCGACACCGGTGCGGGTGCGGGCGACGGGGACACCTCCGCGTCACTCGGCTGAGTGGCGACCGGACGTGCGTCGCCGTCGGAGCTCTGCAGGTGGCTGCCGCCGACGCCGAGGCCGAGACCGATCACGGCGACGACAGCCAGCGCACCGCCCGCCAGCGCGCCACCGCGGATCACCGGTTTGGCGAATCCCCCGGCGCCGATGCGGTGCGACGTGCCCGAGTGCTCCTGTGCCAGCAGCGCAGCGCCCTCCGCGGCCACCAGTTCCGGCTGCGCCGGCACGATCACCGGGAGCGCCAGCCACGACTCCATCAGAGACGCGACCAGCGGAATATGCGCGCCGCCCCCGATCAGAACCACCGCGTCGGCAGCCCGCCCGGACGATTCGATCACCTCGCGGGCCAGGCGCGCCGACGCCTCGACGTGGCGCACGATCAGCGAGTCGAGGATGTCCTGCGAGAGCAGGAGCAGGCCGCCGTCGCCGGGCACGCAGACCGCGCTGTTGGTCGACAGCTCTTCCTTGGCGCGACGGCAACGGGCGTCGAGCGCCGACTCCGCGGCCGCATCGGCCGGTGGCGCAATGCGCTTCTCGTCGAGCTGGTGGTCGCGGATCAACCGGTCGACGACGTCGCCGCTGATCTCGTCGGTGCGAGCCGTCCCGAGCACCGTGCCGGTGAGTCGGTCGACCACGGTGACGGTGAGGCCGGAGCTGCCGAGGTCGTAGAACACGAGCGTCGAATGGTCGCCGAGCTGTCCCGACGCCTCGAGCATGCGGAGCGCGGCCGTCACTTCCGGGACCAGCCGGCAGTCGATCGCGGCCTGCACGGCAGCGGCCTGCGCCTCGTCCCGGTACGCGACACCGAAGACCTGCACGTCGTCGGCGCGCTCGGCCATCACCGTTCCGATGGCGTCGGCAACCACGTGCTCCGGGTGCTCGCTCGCGGCGTCCACCGGGAATGACCGGAAGACGGCCCCCTCGTCGTCCGGATACGCCACGCGCACAGCGCTGGCACCCACCGATACACCGAGAACTGAAACCATGGAACGACTATAACGGTTTGATCACGGAACGCGTGTCGGGGCCTCGCGGCCTCCACCTTCGTTATATGCGCTCAGAGTCCGGGTATCCGGGGAAACTCCGGCATCGGGAGCGGCGCGGGCGGCGGAATCGTCGGGAGCTGAAACTGCGGCAGACCTGGAACGAGCGGAGCGGGTTCCGGCGTGGTCGGCGGAGCCGACGACGCGTCGGACGGCACGACACCCTGTGCCTCAG
The DNA here is from genome assembly GCF_011603105.1 of Rhodococcus sp. A14. Classification (NCBI taxonomy): domain Bacteria; kingdom Bacillati; phylum Actinomycetota; class Actinomycetes; order Mycobacteriales; family Nocardiaceae; genus Rhodococcus; species Rhodococcus sp. A14. The sequence continues at coordinate 16,330 of NZ_JAAOQS010000020.1, forward strand.
GAGCCGCCGGCGCCCGAGTCGGGCTCTGCGGCTGCTGCTGGTACGTGGTGCGCACCTCGGTCTGCGGCGGGATCACCGGCTGCTCGTCGACCACCGACGGGGCGGCTTCCGAAGGCGGGGCCACTTCCGCGGTCGTCGTGGGCTGCGGCGGTATCACTTGCCGCGCTGCCGGCGCCTGCGTGTTCGAGTGCGTGGCGGCCGGTTGCGCGTCCTCCTCCGCACCCTGCAGGAGGTCGGTGCCGACGCCGAGTCCGAGACCCACCGCGGCGACCACGGCCACGACACCTCCGGCGAGGACGAGGCCACGACGCTTCCGGATCGGTGCCGACTGCGACTCGGGCTCCGGCTCCCTCTCGGATTCGAGCTCCAGCTCGGACTCGGGCTCGAACTCCGGCTCGGGCTCGAACTCCGGCTCGAACGGGTGGTCCGGCGCCACCGCCGCGACGAACTCGTCGGACGTCGGACGCGCCAGCAGGGCCGCACCCTCCGCCGCCACCAGTTCCGGCTGCGCGGGGACGATCACCGGAAGGTCGAGCCAGGACTCCATCACCGATGTGACCAACGGAATATGTGCGCCACCGCCGATCAGCACGGCGGCGTCGGGGAGGCGTCCCGAGCGGCGAATGACCTCCCGGGTCAGGCGCGCCGACGTCTCGACCGGGCCGACGATGAGCGAATCGAAACTGTCCTGCGACAGGAGAAGAAGACCGCCCTCGCCCGGCATGCACACCGCGCCGTTGGTGGACAGCTGTTCCTTCGCATCGCGGCACCGCGCGGCGAGCGCGAGCGCGGCTGCCGCGTCGGCGGGGTGCGCGAAGCGGTGCAGTTCGAGTTGGTTGTCACAGATGAGCCTGTCGACGAGATCGCCGCTGATCTGGTCCGAACGCGCACTGCTCAGCACCATGCCGGTATCCCGGTCGACGACGGTGACGGTGAGACCCGAACTGCCGAGGTCGTAGAACACGAGCGTCGAGTGGTCGCCGAGTTCTCCGGACATCTCGAGCATCTGGAGTGCGGCCGTCACCTCGGGGACCATCTGGAAGTTGCCGATCTGGAGCCGGGCCATCGCGGCCTGCACGGCACCGGCCTGCGCCTCGTCCTGGTACGCGACACCGATGGCCCGCACCTCGTCGGCCTCGTCGCGCTCGGCGAGCACCGTCCCGATGGACTCGGCGGCCAGTTCCTCCGGCCGTTCGAGTGCTGCGGTCACCGACCGCGATTGGAAGATCGGCGTTTCGAGAGTCACGGCGTCGTGGCACGCGAAGCGCACCGCGCTGGCGCCTACCGATACACCGAGAACTGAAGTCATGACGCAGACTATAACGGTTCGGTCACGGGTCTCGCGCATGAAGCAGACCGGACGGCACGTCAGGCGCTTTTCGGCCGTACCCCAGTGACGCACATCGGGTTCCCGTTCGTGACATCGACGTCGAAACCTGCGGAAACCAGAGCCCGCGTGGCGGTATCCGCAACACGCCGCGACTTGTCACGGTCGTGTACGGACACCGCTCCGCCGTACACGAGGTGCAGGATTCCGCCCGGTCGGAGCGCCTCCCACAGGACGCGTATCTCGGCGGTCGCGTCACGCACCCAGAACACGTTGACGTTGACCGCGAACGCCTTGTCGAAGGAGGCCTGATCGCAACGAAATCCGGCGAGGTCGGTGTTCCGGAGCACCACCGTCCCCGTCGAGACGTGGGCGTCGTTGCGCCGCGCCGCCCGTTCGATCGCCGTCGTCGATCGGTCGAGCGCGGTGATCCGTCCGCCGTCGAGTTTCTCGGCGACGAGAGAAATCGCTACACCCGGCCCGCAACCCACCTCTAGGATCCGATCGCGAGGATTCACGTCGAGACGATCGACCGCCCACAGCAACCGACCGGGAATGCCCGCAGCCCTCACGGCATACCACCTATCCGAAGCGCCCCAGTAAGGACACCATGCGGGACCTCACCTACTTCGTCGGCATCACCATCGACGGCTTCATCGCCGGCCCGGACGGCGACATCGGTTTCTTCCCGATGCACGACGACATCCTCGGATTCATGGCGCAGGAATACCCGGAGACGATTCCGACACACCTGCGGGAGCAGTTCGGCGTCGACGGCGCCAACAAGCAGTTCGACACCGTGATCCAGGGCCGCGCAACGTACGAGCCCGCCCTGGCCGTCGGCATCACGAGCCCGTACGCGCACTTGCGTCAGTACGTCGCTTCCCGCACTCTGACCGAAAGCCCCGATCCCGCCGTCGAGATCGTCGCCGACCCGCTCGAGAAGGTCCGGAAGCTCAAGGCCGAGAACAGCGCGCTGGGCGTCTGGGTGGCGGGCGGTGGCGAGCTCGCGGGCACCCTCCTGCCGGAGATCGACGAACTGGTCGTCAAGCACTATCCGGTGGTGGCCGGCCGCGGAACTCCGATGTTCGGCGGCGACTTTCGGCCCACCCACTTCGATGTCGTCCACCGGGAGGCCTACCCGAGCGGGGCCGCGGTCAGTCGGTTCCGGCGGCGCGTGTGACGTCGACGTGGGTGCCGAACCACTGCAGCGTTCGTGCCCATCCGTCCCGGGCGGCCTCCTCGTTGTACACGGCGGGACGGTCGTCGCAGTGGAAGCCGTGTTCGGCGTCTGCGTAGCGGACGATGTCGGTGTCCACCGGCGCGTGGGCGACCGCGGCGCGCAGCTCCTCGACTTCCTCGGTCGGAATCCCCTTGTCGCGGTCGCCGAACAGGCCGAGCCACGGCGTACTCAGCTGCCCGGCGACGTCGAGTTGCGATGGATACCCGAAGCGTCCGTTCGCGACGCCTCCGCCGTAGAAACTCACTGCGGCCCCCAGGTCGAGGCGCGTCGCCGTGTGGAACGCGACCGTTCCGCCCATGCAGAATCCGACGATCGCGGTGTTCCGCGGGTCGATCGAGGCCGCCGACAGGGTCGCGACGGCCCCGTCGACGTCCTCGTCGATGTGCGCGGCGGTGAGCTCACCGATCAACGACATCGCCGACTTCATGTCGTCGTACTCCAGCACCGGATCGCCGCTCCGGTGGAACAGGTGCGGCGCGACCGCGTGGTACCCGGCGGCGGCGAAGCGGCGGCAGACGTCGACGATGTGCCCGGTGACGCCGAACGCCTCCTGGATGACGACGACACCGCCGCGGACGGGACCTTCAGGGGTGATGCTGGTGAGTGGTGTGGTCACGAACTACGACTCTAGGAAACCGGCTTCAGCGGGTGGATCGCCGGTGCCCCGGCGAGGTGCTCACCGAACGTCCCGAGCGCGGCCTGGAAGTGCGGCGACTTCATGTGCGCGTCGACCGCCTCCTGACCGGTCCACACCTCGACGGTGACGAAGGTTCCCGCGACCGCGGCTGATTCGAACACCTCGTACGAGATGCAGCCCTCTTCCTTGCGGCTCTCCGCGGCCAGCGCGGACAGTCCGTCGCGGACGGTGTCCTCGGAACCGGGCTTGGCAGGAATGGTCGCTACGACATGCAGATCGGACATCGACTCCCTTTCGTGAACGCCACCTCGTGTGGCCCGTCTCACGTAAGCACAGTTGGGTCGGCTAGGAAACCCGAAGTCGCGTCAAATAATCGGTGACCTTCGGTTCGTCCCAGCCGTGCGCTTCACGGAGACCGTCCGCGATGGTCGCGAGATAGGCGGGTGCCGGTGCGTTCCTGGCGACGACGTCGCCGCGGGCCCGGGTGGTGAACGTGCACATGGGAACATCGTGGCGGGCTCCGAGAGTGACCAGGCGGTCGTAGCAGGCGGGTTCCTGCGCGTGGATGTCCTCGAACTGCTCCTGTGTCACCAGGAATGCGCGGGCCGCGACGGTGCCGGGCGCGTCGGGGTCGTAGAACGCGCGGCCGCCGCCCCAGATCCGTGACTCTCCCGCGAAGAACACCGAGCCGGGTATCACCACCGGTACCGACTCGCGGGGGGCGCTCGCGTCACGGGCGCCCGTGTGCACGAGGTTGCCCCCCGCCGGGCAACCACCACGCAGGTAGCAGGTCAGACGCGTCGTCGCCATGTTCGATCCATAGCTGACGTACCAGATCAGCACACACACGACCGTACTCGGACAAGATGGTCACATGAGTCTTCTCGGCGAAGTAAGAGGCTGGCGCAGCGGTACTCGGAAGCATCACCGCCTGCGGGACCTCGACGGCACTCTCGTCGTCGTCACCGGTGGCGGCAGCGGGATCGGCCGCGAGACCGCGCTGGCGTTCGCGTCCGAAGGCGCTGTCGTGGTGGTCGCCGACCGCGACCTCGAATCCGCGCAGCTGACCTCCGATCTCATCAACTCCGCCCAGATGAAGGGCGGCGGTGCGGTGGCCATCTTCGGCGGCGGCTCCCACGCGTATCAGGTGGACGTCGCGGTGGAGGACGAGGTGCAGCGCTTCGCGGAGAAGGTGCAGGCCGAGCACGGCACCCCCGACATCGTGGTCAACAACGCCGGAATCGGATATTCGGGCACGTTCACGAAGACCCCGCAGAAGGATTTCGAGCGGGTGATGGACGTGAATTTCTGGGGTGTCGTCTACGGCTCCCGCGCGTTCTCCCAGCAGATGATCGACCGCGGAACCGGTGGGCACATCGTCAACCTGTCGTCCGCCGCGGCTTTCACGCCGCAGAAGCGACTCACCGCGTACGCGACGAGCAAGGCCGCGGTGTTCATGCTGTCGGACTGTCTCCGTGCGGAATTGGTGAACCACGGCATCGGCGTCAGCGCCATCTGTCCCGGACTGGTCCACACCAACATCGTCAAGGCCACCGACTTCGCCGGCGCCACACCGGAGGAGCAGACGAAGATGCGGGACCGGGCCGACAAGCTCTACCGCAGACGCGGTTTCACCCCGGACCGGGTGGCGACGCAGATCGTGAGGGCCGTCAAGCACAACAAGGCCGTCGTCCCCGTCACGCCCGAGGCCAAGTTCGGGCGTGCGCTGAGCCGCCTGGCCCCGGGCAGCATGCGGCTCGGCGCACGCTTCGACCTCGGCTGATCCGAAACGTCAGGGGGTGGGTGCCTGCACCCGACCGGTGTAGGCGTCCATGCTGTGGTACACACCGAGCCGGTCGGCCAGACGGTCCCAGGCACGCACCGGCAGCACGGCTTTCGCCACCCGCGACAGATACAGCGACCGCGGCAGCATCAGCAGAGGCTTCCCCTGCTTCATCGCCCGCCACGACCGGGCCGTGACGTCCTCCGGGCTCAGGATCGGGGCGAACAGGGGGTTCTTCACACCGTCGAACATGCCGGTGGAGATGTAGCTCGGGCACACGGTGGTGACCTTGACGTGCCCGTGGCCGGCCTGGACCAGTTCGAGTCGCAGCGAATCGCTCCAGCCCAGGGCAGCCCACTTCGACGCCGCGTACACGGCCATTCTCGGTGTCGCCACGGTCCCGGCGGCGGAGGCGATGTTCACGATGCGGCAGTCCCGGCCGCGGTCCTCGATCATGGCGGGCAGGAACTCGTTCGTGATGTACATCGGTGCGAGCGTGTTGACGTCCATCACGAATCTGGTGTCCGACTCGTGGTCGTGATCCCAGAAGTACTTGCCACGCACCACCCCGGCGTTGTTGACGAGCACGTCGGGACGACCGACCGCGTCCCGCACCTCGGCGGCCGCCGTGCGGACGGATTCGAGGTCGGCGACGTCGACGACGTGTGCGCTGACGGTGCACCCCGATTCGCGCAGTTCGTGCGCCGTGCGTTCGAGCGCGGCGGCGTCGATGTCCCACAACACCACCGTTCCGGCGCGGTCGGCGGCGGCGAGCCGGGCGAACAGACGCCCCATCCCCATGGCCGCCCCGGTGATCAGGACCGTCTTGCCCGCTACCGAGAATCCCACGTCATGCTCTCCTGCGGTCGAGACCGGCCGCGCCGGCCGGCTCGTGGTAGAGGGTTTCGATCCGATCCTTCAACGTGGCCTGTGCACGTCGCAGCGCCTGCCACACCACGGGTGCGGCGACACCGCCGAGCAGTTGTCCGGCCGGTCTGCCGGGAGAGTGGTAGCGGAAGGCGACGGTGAGCTCCGTTTCGTCCGGGCTGACCGCGTCGAACGTCCAGACCGATCCGTGCACGCCGTGATCGGCCTCGACGACGAGCCGGCGACCCGGGTCCGATGCGACGACCCGGGCGCGGGACGGCAGCGTGATCGCACCGGGCACGGTCGCCGGATCCGCAAGGTACTCGAAGGCCATCGCGGGCGGAACGACGATCACCGTGGTGCTGCGTAAGCCGATCATCGAACGCCCGGAACTGCGGGGGCCGGACAGGCAGAGCTGAATGGACAAGACGGATATCCCAACGTGTCGACGTCCGAGGCAGAGAATGTGTGGTACATCGATGTACCGCATACTGCCGACGGTATACGGAAACGCAGCGACAGGGAAGACTACGATTCGATTCGATGACGAAACCCCAGCAAGACGCCGGTGACGGGCGCGCTGCCCGGTGGCGCGGCCAACGCGAGAAGCGGCGCTCGGAGTTCGTCGAACGGGCACTCGTCGCCATCGACGCAGAAGGTCCCGACGTGTCGGTCGCGACGATGGCCGTCTACGCCGAGGTCGCGCGAACCCGCATCTACCGGCACTTCGACGACAGCACCGACCTCAAGAACGCCGTCGCCCGGCGGGTCGCGGCGATGATGCTCCTCGAATACGCCCCCGTGATCACCGTCGACGGCGCACCGCACGCCATCCTCACCCGCGCCGCCCGCACCCACCTCGACTGGGTCACCGAACACGCCAACCTGTACCGCTACCTGATGTCGTTCTCCCCCGCGGCCGGAGAGGTGCGGCGGGCCATCAGCACCGCGGTCGCCGACATGCTCCACCCCTACCTGGACGCTCTCGGCGCGCCCGCCACCGCGACACCGCTGGCCAATGCGCTGATCGGGATGGTCGAGTCGGTGTCCGCGGAGTGGATCGATCGACCGGGCGGCACCGACGTCGGCGCGCTGACCGAACAGCTGGCCGCGTGGGCGTGGGCGCTGGTCGACGCCACGATGCGCAGCCGCGGCGCGGTCCTCGACCCGGACCGTCCCCTACCGGCCCCCGACGACCTCCGCACGTGAGTGGGAAAGCGTGCCGGAACACACATTCCCACTCACGTGCGGGACCAGCGGGTCAGGTACTCGCGCTCGGTGGCGGTGATGCGGCGTAGCCGCTGGGCATCCACGTCCGCGACGGCCATCTGAGTGGTGGCGGTGACGGCAGGCGGGTCGGTGATCGGGGTACGGGCGCCCCGGACTTCGTAGCCGATGGTGAAATCCACCGCCCGGTGCTTGGCGATCCACATGGTGATCCGCAGGGGACTGTCGGAGTGCCGCAACTGTCCTCGGTACTTCACGTGGATGTCGGCGATGAACGCGCTCGTGATGAGCGACGAGTTCTCGCTGCCCTCGCTGAGCAGCCAGTCGATCCGGGCCTCTTCGAGCAACGTCACCATCCGCGCATGGTTGATGTGCTGAAAGGCGTCCATGTCGGACCACCGAACGGTCACGAAGGCGTCGTAGCCGACGACGGCGGCAGGGGTGTCAGTCACGTTGGACATCATCCCCTGCCGCCGTCGGCCGAACTCACGCGATGTCGCGCAACCAGTTCCTCAGCCACGTCGTGGCGGGCGTACCCGATCCGTCGACCGCGTACCTGGTGTAGTCCTGGTGAGCCTGCGACTTGTAGAACTGCTCCAGCTCGTCGATGCGCTTCTCGTTGGACTGCTCGTCCAGCTGAGCCATCAGGGCCGGCACACCGCCCACAGCGAGGATGTCGTTCCAGATCGCGAGCGCTTCCTGCTGGTAGCGCCCGAACAGCGTCGGCGTCGGATCCGACGTCTGCGCGAGGAACCCGGCGAGCCGCGTCACGAAGTCTTCCTTCGGCGTGGAGCAGTACAGGTCGCCGTACGCGCAGAAGGTGCGCGTGTTCTGGCTGACCCAGCCGAACCCGCCGATGCGGGGACCACCGGCGCCGCTGCCTGCGACGGCAGGGCCGACGAGCGCGTCGGTCGGCGACCGCCGCGGATCGGACACGAGTCCGACGGCCGCGATCTTGTCCGCGGGCACCACACCGAGGCCGGTGCCGATCTCCGCAGCGAGATCACCCGCCGCGTCGGCGCCCTGGCTGTACCCGATGATCGACAGCTTCGTGTCGGGGCACTGCTGCGACATCGACGACAGCATGCCCTTGGCATTGCTGACCGCCTGCGCCTTCGAGCGCCCGTACACCTCGGACTCCCACGGGAAGGCCGTGGCGGCGTACGTGACGTAGTCGGTGCGGATCGACGACGGCAGACCGTTCGTCACCGCGGACAGCAGACCCGGCGTGGGCCTGACATTGTCCTTGGTGGACGTTTCCCACGTCCCCGGAATCGCGACCACGTACAGACTCGGGCAGGGGTCCGCGTTCGCCACTGCGCTCGTGCCCGCTACTCCCGATACCACCGGGATGGCTGCCGCAGCAGCCACTGCGGTCAGAAATGCGACAACCCGTTTCATTGCCATGGCCTCAACCTGTTCTCCCCTTCGCCGTCCTGCAGACGGGATGCTGCCAGGGCGACGTGACCTAAAGATGCACGATCGGTAAATGAACGTTACCGACCGAACGTGACCCCCGCACGATAAACCGACACCCCGGTAGGAAAACCTACCGGGGTGCGGATTGTACGAGCAGTTACATCTACCGCTGCGGGGCGGTGGTGGTCTCGATCGGAGACGGCAGCGCCGACTCGCCCTCGAGGTACGCATCGACCGCGGCGGCCGCCGAACGACCCTCGGCGATGGCCCACACGATCAGCGACTGACCGCGTCCCATGTCGCCGGCCACGAAGACGCCGTCGACGTTGGTGGCCCACTTCGCGGAGCGGGCGACGTTGCCGCGCTCGTTGAGGTCGACGCCGAGATCGGTGAGCAGGCCCGGCTTCTCGGGTCCGACGAAGCCCATCGCCAGCAGCACGAGGTCGGCCTCGAGCTCGAAGTCCGAACCCTCGACCTTCTCGAAACGACCCGACTTCATCTCGACCTCGTGGGCCTTCAGTGCGGTCACCTTGCCGTCGGCACCGACGAACCGTTCCGTGTTCACGGAGAAGAGGCGTTCGCCGCCCTCCTCGTGCGCGGACGCGACCCGGTACATCAGCGGGTACGTCGGCCACGGGGTGTGCTCGGCGCGGGTCTCGGGCGGTCTCGGCATGATCTCGAACTGGTGAACGCTCTCGGCGCCCTGACGGTGCGAGGTGCCCAGGCAGTCCGCGCCGGTGTCGCCGCCGCCGATGATGACGACCTTCTTGCCCTCCGCGGTGATGGTCGGCTTCTCCAGGTCGCCGAGCTGCACACGGTTCGCGATCGGCAGGAACTCCATCGCCTGATGGATGCCGTCCAGCTCGCGGCCGGGGATCGGCAGGTCGCGGGCCTCGGTGGCACCGCCGGCCAGGACCACGGCGTCGAACTGCGCGCGCAGTGCGTCCGCGGTGATGTCGACTCCGACGTTGACACCCGTCTTGAAGACGGTGCCCTCGGAGTTCATCTGATCGAGACGGCGGTCGATGTGCCGCTTCTCCATCTTGAACTCGGGGATGCCGTACCGCAGCAGCCCGCCGATGCGGTCGGCCCGCTCGAACACGGTGACCATGTGCCCGGCGCGCGTCAGCTGCTGCGCTGCAGCGAGCCCCGCAGGACCGGAACCGACGACGGCGACCTTCTTGCCCGTCGAACGGGTCGGGTGCACCGGCTTGACCCAGCCCTCGTCGAAGGCGCGGTCGATGAGCTCGACCTCGACCTGCTTGATGGTGACGGGGTCCTGGTTGATGCCCAGGACGCACGACGCCTCACAGGGTGCGGGGCACAGCCGCCCGGTGAACTCCGGGAAGTTGTTGGTCGCGTGCAGACGCTCGATGCCGTCGTGCCACCGGTCCTTGTAGACCAGGTCGTTCCACTCGGGAATCAGATTCCCCAGCGGACAGCCGTTGTGGCAGAACGGGATACCGCAGTCCATGCACCGGCTGGCCTGAGTCTTCAGGGTGTCCGGCGAGAACTCCTCGTAGACCTCGTTCCAGTCGAGCAGGCGCAACGGCACCGGCCGGCGAACCGGAAGTTCGCGTGACGTGTGCTTCAGGAAGCCGCTTGGATCACCCACGAGCTGCCTCCATCACTGCCTCGTCCACGTTCTTTCCATCCTTCTTCGCGGCCTCGATGGCCAAGAGCACCTTCTTGTAATCGCGGGGCATCACCTTCGCGAAATGATTGACCTGCTGCGACCAGTCGGACAGGATGCGCGCGGCAACCTCCGAGCCCGTCTCGTCGCGGTGACGCTCGATGGCGGACTTCAGCCAGGTGAAGTCGTCACCCGTCAGGTCCTCGAGATCCACCAGTTCCGTGTTGAGGTTGTCCTCGAACACCTTGTCCGGGTTGTAGACGTACGCGACGCCACCGGACATGCCGGCACCGAAGTTACGTCCCGTCGCACCGAGGATGACGACCTTTCCACCGGTCATGTACTCGCAACCGTGGTCGCCGACTCCCTCGACCACCGCGGTGGCGCCGGAGTTACGGACCGCGAATCGCTCGCCCACGACACCGCGGAGCAGAGCCTCACCGCTCGTGGCACCGAACAGGATCACGTTGCCGCCGATGATGTTGTCCTCGGCGACGAAGCCGGGCGCGGTCTCCAGCGGCGGGCGCACCACGAGGCGTCCACCGGACAGGCCTTTGCCGACGAAGTCGTTGGCATCGCCGTGCAGGCGCAGGGTCATGCCCTTGGGGACGAACGCACCGAAGCTGTTCCCGGCCGAACCGGTGAACGTGATGTCGATCGTGTTGTCCGGCAGGCCCTCGCCGCCGTACACCTTCGTCACCTCGTGGCCGAGCATGGTGCCGACCGTGCGGTTGACGTTGGTGATCGGCGACTCGAACGTGACCTTCTGGCCCTTGTCGAGAGCGTTGCGGCTCTGAACGATCAGCTGCTGGTCGAGTGCCTTGTCGAGGCCGTGATCCTGGGTGCCTGTGCAGTACAGGTCCTGGTCCATGAACGCCGACTCGGTCTCGTGCAGGATCGGCGACAGGTCGAGGTTGCCGGCCTTGGTGCCCTTCCAGTGCTCGAGCGCCTTCGTGGTGTCGAGGACGTCGACCTGTCCGACGGCCTCGTCGAGGGTGCGGAAGCCGAGCTCGGCGAGGAGTTCGCGCACCTCTTCGGCGATGAAGAGGAAGAAGTTCTCCACGAACTCCGGCTTGCCGTTGAACCGCTTGCGCAGAACGGGGTTCTGCGTGGCGACACCCACGGGGCACGTGTCGAGGTGGCAGACCCGCATCATGATGCAGCCCGACACCACCAGCGGGGCGGTCGCGAAACCGAACTCCTCGCCACCGAGCAGCGCGGCGACCATGACGTCGCGGCCGGTCTTGAGCTGGCCGTCCACCTGCACGACGATGCGGTCGCGCAGACCGTTGAGCAGCAGCGTCTGCTGGGTCTCGGCGAGGCCGAGCTCCCACGGGGCGCCCGCGTGCTTCATCGACGTCAGCGGGGTGGCACCGGTGCCACCGTCGTGACCGGAGATCAGCACGACGTCCGCGTGTGCCTTGGACACACCGGCGGCGACGGTGCCGACACCGACCTCGGACACCAGCTTCACGTGGATCCGGGCCTGCGGGTTGGCGTTCTTCAGGTCGTGGATCAGCTGCGCGAGATCCTCGATCGAGTAGATGTCGTGGTGCGGCGGCGGCGAGATCAGCCCGACGCCGGGCGTGGAGTGCCGGACCTCGGCCACCCACGGGTACACCTTGTGCGCCGGCAGCTGGCCGCCCTCACCGGGCTTCGCTCCCTGCGCCATCTTGATCTGGATGTCGGTGCAGTTGGTCAGGTAGTGCGACGTGACACCGAAGCGTCCCGACGCGACCTGCTTGATCGCGGACCGCCGCCAGTCGCCGTTCTCGTCCGGGGTGAAGCGGGCCGGGCTCTCGCCGCCCTCACCGGAGTTGGACCGGCCGCCGAGGCGGTTCATGGCGATGGCGAGGGTCTCGTGCGCCTCGGCGGAGATGGAGCCGTAGCTCATCGCACCCGTCGAGAAGCGCTTGACGATCTCGGTGGCGGGCTCGACCTCGTCCAGCGGGACGGGCTCGCGGACGCCCTTCTTGAACTCGAAGAGGCCGCGCAACGCCGCGAGGCGCTCGGACTGGTCGTCGACCAGCTTCGTGTACTCCTTGAACACCTCGTACTGCCCGGTGCGCGTGGAGTGCTGCAGCTTGAACACCGTGTCCGGGTTGAACAGGTGGTACTCGCCCTCACGACGCCACTGGTACTCGCCGCCCACCTCGAGCTCGCGGTGCGCGCGCTCCTCGGGACGGTCCAGGTACGCGTTGGAGTGCCGGACCGCGACGTCGGCGGCGATCTCGTCGAGGCCGATGCCGCCGAGGCTGGACTGCAAGCCGGTGAAGTACTCGTCGACCAGTTCCTGCGACAGGCCGATGACCTGGAACAGCTGGGCGCCGGTGTAGGACGCCAGGGTGGAGATGCCCATCTTGGACATCACCTTGAGCACGCCCTTGCCCGCGGCCTTGATGTAGTTCTGGATGGCCTTGTCGAGGCTGACGCCTTGCAGTTCGTTGTTCTGCACCGCCTCGTCGACGGTCTCGAACGCCATGTACGGGTTGACCGCTGCCGCACCGAACCCGATGAGGAGCGCCATGTGGTGCACCTCGCGGGCGTCGCCGGCCTCGACGATGAGGCCGACCTTCGTGCGGGTCTTCTCGCGCACCAGGTGGTGGTGCACGGCCGACGTCAGCAGCAGCGACGGGATGGGCGCGTACGTCTCGTTCGACTCACGGTCGGACAGGACGACGAGGCGCGCACCGCCGGCGATGGCCTCCGACACCTGGTAGCGGACGTCGTCGAGGGCCTTGCGCAGACCCGCTCCGCCCTCGGCCACCGGGTACAGACCGCGGACGATGACGCTGCGGAAGTTCGGGAATTCACCGTCGTCGTTGACGTGAATGAGCTTCGACAGGTCGTCGTTGTGCAGGATCGGCTGCGGCAGGAAGATCTGCCGGCAGGACTCCGCGGTGGGGTGCAGCAGGTCGTGCTCGGGGCCGATGGTGCCGCCGAGGCTGGTGACGACCTCCTCGCGGATGGCGTCGAGCGGCGGGTTCGTGACCTGCGCGAACAGCTGCGAGAAGTAGTCGAACAGCATCCGCGACCGCGAGGACAGCACGGCGATCGGGGTGTCGGTACCCATGGAGCCGAGAGCCTCGGCGCCGGAGAGCGCCATCGGCTTGACGAGGAGGTTGACCTCTTCGTTGGTGTACCCGAACATCTGCTGACGCAGCACGACGCGCTCGTGCGACATGTAGGTGTACGGGCGGTCCGGCAGGTCGTCCATGTGGGTCAGACCCTGGTCGAGCCACTCCTGGTAGGGGTGCTCGGCGGCCAGTTCCGACTTGATCTCGTCGTCGCTGATGATGCGACCCTCGGCGGTGTCGACGAGGAACATGCGGCCGGGCTGCAGCCGGATCTTCTTCACGACGGTGGCGGGGTCGATCGGCAGGACGCCGACCTCGGAGGCCATGACGACGAGGCCGTCGTCGGTCACCCAGAGACGCGAGGGGCGCAGGCCGTTGCGGTCCAGGACGGCGCCGATGACGGTGCCGTCGGTGAAGCACACCGACGCCGGTCCGTCCCACGGCTCCATGAGCGACGAGTGGTACTGGTAGAACGCCCGGCGGGCGGGGTCCATGCTCTCGTGCCGTTCCCAGGCCTCCGGGATCATCATCAGCACGGCGTGCGGCAGGCTGCGGCCACCGAGGTGCAGCATCTCGAGCACCTCGTCGAACCGCGCGGTGTCGCTGGCGCCGTTCGTGCAGACCGGGAAGATCTTCTCCAGCTGGCTGCGCCGATCCTTGCCGGGCCCAACCTCTCCTGACCCACCGAAGATGTCGCTGTCGATGAGCGCCTCACGGGCACGCATCCAGTTCTCGTTGCCGGTGACGGTGTTGATCTCACCGTTGTGGGCCACGCGCCGGAACGGGTGGGCCAGCGGCCACGACGGGAAGGTGTTGGTCGAGAAGCGCGAGTGCACGAGGCCGAGGGCCGACTCGACGCGCTCGTCCTGCAGGTCCAGGTAGAAACCCTTGAGCTGCGGAGTGGTCAGCATGCCCTTGTAGACGAACGTCTGGCTCGACAGGCTCGGGAAGTACACGGTCTCGCGACCGGGGCCGTCCTTGCCGGCGCCTTCGCTGCCCAGCTCGTGCTCGGTGCGCTTACGGACCACGTAGGCGCGGCGCTCGAGGTCGAGACCGGTGAGGGCGTCGTTCTCGCTGCCGATGAAGATCTGCCGGAACGTCGGCATGGCGTCGCGGGCCAGGGCGCCGAGCGACGAGTCGTCGGTCGCGACCTCACGCCAGCCGAGGACCTTCAGGCCCTCGCTCTCGACGATCTTCTCGACGGCGTCGGCTGCGCGCTGCGCGTCGGCCTTGCTCTGCGGCAGGAACGCGATGCCGGTGGCGTACGTGCCTTCCGCGGGCAGCGGGAAGTCGACCACGGCGCGGAAGAACTTGTCCGGGACCTGGAGGAGGATGCCGGCGCCGTCACCCGTGTTGGGTTCGGAGCCCGCGGCACCACGGTGCTCGAGGTTCACCAGCGCGGTGATCGCCTTCTCGACGATGTCCCTGCTGCGGCGGCCCTTCATGTCCACGACGAACGCGACACCACAGGAATCGTGCTCGTTCGACGGGTGATACAGCCCCTGGGGGCCTGGAAGTTGCTTCATACCTAGCCTTCGTATGCCAAAAGATGCACCGACGACCAGCAGCGCTGATGGCCATCAACTTGCAATGCAGGTGCCGTCACGACGTGATCGGCACCACCGATCGGCTATCGCCCTTTTGCAGCACGCTGGGTGTGGTCCTCGCACCGGGCGACGTGGCTTTTCGGTCGGGTCGGACTTTCGTGGGTCCAACGTGTAACGAAAACGATAATTCAGAACCCCCGACGAAACACAACTTAGGTTGGCCTATTTACCCTCTGAACTGGGCATTGTCGAGGGCGGACCTCGTCCGACTGCACTGAGTACATGTTAAGTGAGAGCGCCGAGCACCGCTGTAATTCCCGCAGTCGGATCGAAATCGAGATCCGGGACGGTGAGTTGATGAAGGATCACACCGTCCAGGTAGTCGGTGACCACCACTGCGTCGGAAGCCGGGTTCCTCGATCCCACGAGTTCCAGCATCTCCGCACCCCACTCTACGAGCGCGCGGCGCGCCGATCCGATCTTCGCGTCCAGTCCCGGCGTCACGGAGGCCTCGACGAAGAGTGCGTAGCGGGCACTCGTGCGCACGCGGTCCGGACCAGTGGAGAAGCTCACGAACGCAACCAGGGCCTCGACCAGGGCGTCCGTGCCGGCCGGCCGGAGTTGCGCGAACTTCTGCCAGTCCTCCCGGTCACGTTCGACCAGCCGTGTGACGATCCCCTCGAGCAGCGCGCCCCGGCTGCGGAAGTAGTTGGACGCGGACCCCTGGGGCATCCCGGCCAGTTCGTCGACGCCCCGGTGCGTGAGGGCCCGGACCCCTTTGGTGCCGAGAAGCGTGATGGCGGCGTCGAGCACCTTCTCCCGTTTGTCTGCCATACCCCGACACTACAACGGTAGTAAATCCACTACACCCGTAGTAGCGTGGTGGTCATGACGCACTCCGCAGCAGTCCTCGGCGGCGGCATCGGCGGACTCGCCGTCGCCCGCTACCTGTCCCGCGCCGGCTGGCACGTCGAGGTCTTCGAGCGTGCCGACACCCTGCCCACGTCGGGCACCGCGCTCGGCATGTGGCCGCAGGCGCTCGACGCGCTGGACGCGATCGGCGCAGGTGACCGAGTGCGCACGCTGGGATCACCCCAGCACCGCGGTTCGCTCCTGCGCCCCGACGGATCCGTGATCGGCACTATCGACAACCGCGACCGCACCGCCTACCTGCTGTCGCGGCCCGCCCTCCTGGCCACACTGGCCGAGACCCTGCCCGACGGAATGATCTCGTTCGGCACACCGGCCCCGGCCGTCGACGCGCTGACGGACCACGACGTGGTGATCGGCGCGGACGGTCTGCGCAGCCCGACCCGCCGACAACTGTTCGGCGAGAAGTTCGAGCCGCGGTACACAGGAGCGACCGCCTGGCGCGGGTGGGTGCCCGGCCATCGCGACACCGTCAGCGAAACCTGGGATGCGGACGCACTTTTCGGTATCACCCCGCGCGACGGTGATCTCGTCAACTGGTTCGCGTGCGTCCGCACCGACGCCGGGCACCCCGGCGGCCTCGACTACCTCCGCTCGCGGTTCGGGAACTGGCAC
Organism: Rhodococcus sp. A14; assembly: GCF_011603105.1. Classification (NCBI taxonomy): domain Bacteria; kingdom Bacillati; phylum Actinomycetota; class Actinomycetes; order Mycobacteriales; family Nocardiaceae; genus Rhodococcus; species Rhodococcus sp. A14. The sequence continues at coordinate 32,635 of NZ_JAAOQS010000020.1, forward strand.
GCCGACGTCCGGGCAGTGCTGGATGCCGCCACCCCCGACGCGATGCTCCACCACGACCTGTACGAGTCCCCCGCGCTGCCGTCGTACGTGTCGGGCAACACGGCCCTGCTCGGCGACGCGGCCCACGCGATGGCACCGAACCTCGGCCGGGGCGCCTGCGAGGCCCTCGTCGACGCAGTCGCGCTCGGCCGATTCCTCACCGCCGACACCGACATTCACACCGCGCTACACCGTTACGACCGCACGCGGCGGCCCGCGACGCGGCGGCTCGTGCGTGGATCGCGCGTCATGTCCTCCCTCGCGATGACCGGCCGTCTCCGTCCGCTGCGCGATCTGACGGTGAAGCTGGCCGCGGGCCTGGCCTGACCGGAATGCGGGGGCGCGGGAACGCTTGCCCGTCTGGTACTTTGCCGCGGTAGGGGGACGAGAAAGAACCGGGGGCGGTCATGGGGGCGGTGGACGACGGCTGCGGCAGTGCGCCGGCAGCACGGACGTATCTCATCGGGGAAACAACACATCCACCTCGTCGGTGGAGGCATTCTGCTGTGCTCGCTTCCCTCTTTCGGTGCCTCTGAACTGCACCACTCTTGCGTTTGCTTCGTCAGCACCAGTCCGTTCGATCACCATGTCCGTTCGACTTCAGGAGTCAAAGACTTGAGAATCCGCATGCACGCTCTGGCAGCCGCGATTTCGGTGTCCGCCGCCGCACTGCTCGGTGCCGCGACGGCACACGCCGCTCCGACCACCCCGCCGTCCACGTCGCAGCCGGGCGTCACCGACCCGCGGGACGCGCCCACCACGTCGCAGCCCGGCGTGACGGACCCGACGACGCCACCCACCACGTCGCAGCCCGGCGTCACCGACCCGGCGGCTCCGGCCGCGACGACGCCCGCTCCCCCGCAGGCTCCGCTGGCGGTGCCGGGTGCCGAGACGGTTGTGCCCGCTGCTCCTGACCTGGCAGCGCCCACCGCCGAGGGAGTCGTCGACGAGGGAGTGGTCGACGAGGCACCGGCCGCCCAGCCGGCGACCGTGTGGATCGACCCCGACGACATGCCGAAGGCGCACCAGGCACCCGTCGCCCCCGCCCTTCCCGTGCCGAAGCCGGTGGTCGAGGTCAATGCGGCCGTCGACACACTGGTCGGCGCGGTGCCGGTTGCCGCCAACGGACGCCAGTACGGCAACCCCGAGGGATACGTCGGCACCATCGGCTGGCGCATCGGTGACGCCACCGGCACCGCGGGCATCGCCGTCGACCCGTTCTCGCCGACCGCGGCCACCGTGTCCGCGTTCTCGGCCGATTCCAACGCCGAGCACCCCACCAACTGGTCCGCGCCCGTCGACGTCACACCCGCCGCCGCCGCGATCGCGGATGCGGCCCACCGGTACCCGGCCTTCGGGGAACTGGTCCAGACGATCGCGTCCCTGCCCGCACCGCAACTGCCGCAGCTGCAGTCCACCGACAGCGGTCCGGCCACCACGACGATCGGCGGCGTGAACGTGCGCAGCCAGGCGACGCTGCACGTGTGATCCGATTCCCTCGCGTGGAGCCCGCCAGGGGTCGGCTCCGCGCGAGGGAATGAGGTGTGGAGGATTCAACTGTGACAGAACCGCCGAACAGGGCACCCCTCGACCGCTTCTCGCACTGGTTCCCGCCCTTCGCGTCGGCCCCGGCACCGCGGTCGACGACTCCTGCCGCGGAAACCGAGCAGCAACCCCCCGCTCCGACGTGGCTGGCCCCGGGCGACGAGCCCGATCCCACCCCACCTGTTCGCAGCGGTCGCGGCAAGCAGACACTCGCGGTCGCCGGAGCCGCGGCAGCGGTGATCGCCGGGATCGCCGGTGTGGTCGCCGTGTTCACCTCGACGTCCGGTGATGCGAGCGGAACCCCCGTCGCCGCTGCCGATTCGGGCTGGTGCGTCGAATCCCGCGACGGCTCGACGGTGACCGGCAACGGTCCGGGCGGGACCTCCGACGGCGTCGCCGCGATCCTGGGCTTCGACCACGCGTACTACGTCGCACGGAGCGGCGCGAAGGCCCGCGAGGTGGTCGCCCCCGACGCGCCGGTGGGGTCCGCCGAGACCATCCAGGGCGGCATCGATTCGGTGCCCGAGGGCACCGAGCACTGCCTCGCCATCACCGAGACAGAACCCGGCCGCTACGCCGTGACGCTGTCGGAGCTGCGACCGGACGGGTCGGCGAAGAAGTACGAGCAGGTCGTGACCACCGCGGACCGCGACGGTCGCACGTATATCACATCCATTGGAGACGCGAAGTGACCGACCAACTGCTGCAAGCACTTCCGGTGTCAACCCTCGTCCTCGGGGCGTGTGGCGGAGCCGGCGCCACCACGACGACGCTCGGGCTCGCCAACACCGCGGCAGCTCGCGGCGGCGCGGTCGTGGCCGTCGACGCGACACCCGCGGGCGGCGATGTCGCCGAACGCGGCGCCGACGCCGTGCTCTCCGTGAGCGGCCTCGAGCAACTGGTTGCGGCCGGCCCCGTCGCGGACGACGTGTTCGACGGGTACTGCTCCCGCACGAGCGCCGGGACCCGCATCCTGAACCGCATCGGGAATCAGACCGCATCAGAACGTGAATTCCATACTGTCACAGGGACACTCCGCGCTCGCGGTGTGAGTGCCGTTCACGACCTCGGTCACCGGTTGCGTGCCGCGTACCTTGCGCCGCTGCTGGCCACTCCGTCGCCCATCGTCCTCGTCGTGCCGTGCCGGGCGGACGCGTTCAACCGTCTCCGCTCCGCGTTGCAGTCGATCGGTGACACGCTCGGCGAACCAGGGCTCGCCCGCACCGTCGTCACCGTGTCGAATCAGGACGCCACCGGCTGGCAGGTGGACGTCGACCTCCTCCGCGAGTACCTGGGCGGACAGGTGTGGGGCATCGAGACCATCCCCTACGACGAACATCTGGGCATGGGGATCGTCATCGAACACAGCAAGCTGGCACCGGACACCCGGGCCGCGTACGAGCGGGTGTCCGCGGCAGCGTCGGCGGTAGCCGAAGGTCGGCCGGAACGGGTCTGAGCGGGGCGCGTCCAGTACCCTCCCGGGCGGGGAGGGTATTCGACATCAGGGGGCTGTCATGGGGGAATCCGTCGGCGACTGCAGCGCGTTGCTCGCCGAAATGGACGCGTTCCGTCAGGGTTTCGGCCAGCCGGCGCTGCTGACCGACGCCCTCCGTTCGGCGCTGCTTCTCATTCCGCTGACCGGCGACGGCCGGCTGCTGACCAGCACGTTCGGCGGACTGAATTGGGTGTGCGCCTTCACCAGCAAGCAGGAATACGCCCGGTATCTGCTCGCCCGCGACGAACAGGGCGGGCCGTGCCGCTTCCACACCGTGTTCGGGTGGCGGTTGCTCGACATCCTCGTCCCGTCAGTTCCCGGCCCGACCGGGGTCGTCATCGACGTCGCCGGTGCCACACCGATGGCCCTCCCGCCGGCAGTCGAGGAGGTGGCCTGATGGGTGACCACCTCGAAGTCGACCCGTCGGTGCTGATCCAGGCGGCGCAGGGCATCACGGCGATCACCGAATCACTGTCCGGGCTCGGGACCGGCGAAACGGCATCCGTGGGGCGCGGGTTCTCCCTCCTCGCCCTGTCGCCGATGGAAGCCGGGAAGCAGGAGGTCCAGACGAGTCTCGAGGAGTTCGCGGAACGGTGGTCCTGGGGAGTCCGTCATCTCGTGCAGTCGGCCAACGAGATCGCCCGCGTCCTCGATCTGGCTGCGGGCAGCTACTACACCACCGAACAGGTCTACTCGGATGCGCTGAAAACGGTGTGGACCAACAGCGTCGGCAACCCCCACCTCAGCGGCGACGAGATCAGCGACCGCACGTGGGGCGAAACGCTCGCGGACAATCCGATCAACCAGACGCTCAACGCCGATTACAGCCTCGAATCGTTCGAGGCGGCAGACCAGACCATCGCAACCAACAACGAGGTCATCGCCGCCGTCGGCCCGCAGGCCCTCGCCAATGTCTCCCCGCTGGCGGACATGCTCGATTCGGGCACCACACGAACCTGGGACACCGACGCAACGGAGCAGGCCGCCGAGATCATGTCGGCTGGTGGCGGTCCGTCGTGAGCTGGCTCAGTGATACGTGGGACGACGCGAAGGGTGCGATCGACGACTTCGGCGACGCCGCCGAGAATGCGATCGAGAGCACCGTCGAGAACGTCGGGCAAGCTGCCGATTCGGGCCTCGATGCCGCGGCGGGACTCGCGCAACGGGTCGGCGCCGACGGCATCGCAGATACCCTGACCGATCTCGGTGACGACATCGCCAGTGCCACCGGTGGACCCGTCGACGAACTGGACCTGGGACAGACCGAAGAACCGGAGCAGCTGATCCGCGGTGAGCCGTCGGCCATCGCCGAAGCGACCACCACGCTGACCGACCTGGCCACGAGCATCGGCTCCACCGGTGACGCACTGCGCACCGTCGACGCGGCCGATTGGACGGGCAGCGCGGCTGACGGATTCAACGAGATCTTCGACAAACAACCCGCACTGTGGCACGACGCGGCCGACGCGATGAACTCCGCAGCCCGGACACTCGTCTCCTGGGGTCATACCGTCGAAGCCGCCCAGGCCCGCGCCGCCGACGCGGTGGCGCGATGGAAGCAGGCCGAGGCGGAGGAGAGGGCAAAGAAGTCCGCCTACAACGCACTCACCGGTGAGCAACAGGCAGACCACCCACTCGTCGACACCTGGACCGCGATGCGCGAGGAGGCCCGCGAAATCCTGCGCGGCGCCCGAGCGGACCGCGACGGCGTGGCCGGCCAGGTCTCCGGTGCACTGACCAGCGCCACCGCGACAGCCCCCACGGAGCCGCCCTTCACCGAACGGTGGATGAACAACCTCACCGACACCACCGACGGCGTGCACCTGGGCGTCGCCAACTTCTACTCCGGTCTGCTCACCGGACTCAGCGGAATCGTCCAGTTCGTCCGGCAGATCAACCCGACCGACACCTACAACATGACGCATCCGGCCGAATACCAGGCCGGCCTGTCCAACCTCGCGACGGGAATCGTGGTCGCGGCCGCCGACCCCGGCACCATGGTCTCGACGATGGTCAGCGACATCCGGAAGAACCCACTCGAGTTCGCCGGAAGCCTCACCGGCGACGCAGTGCTCACCGCCGCCACCGGCGGTGCGGGCGCGGGAGTCGCAGGCGCTCGCACCGCGGTCCGCGTGCTCGACACCGCCGGCGACCTCGGCATCGGTGCCCGACTCCTCGACGACGTCGCGGACGTCAGCCACATCCCGAAGCCCGACACCCCGCACGTCGACTCGCCCACTCCGCACGCGGACACGCATCCGACGAGCACCGACCCGGCACCGACTCCCGAACCGCGCAGTCCCGAACCTGCCCATCCCGGCCCCGCCGAGCATGCCGGTGCGGATTCGGGCGCGAACGACGCCGCTCACGACGCCGGCCCCGAAACCGATCGCACGAGCAACCAGAACTGCGAAGGCCGCGACCCCGTCGACGTCGCGACCGGTGAATTCCTGCTCCCCGAAACCGATCTGACACTTCCCGGTGTGCTGCCACTGGTGTTCGGCCGGCGGCATCGTTCCGGCTATCGGTTCGGTCGCTGGTTCGGTCCGAGCTGGTCGGCCACCGTGGACATGCGCGTGGTGGTCGAGGAACCGGGGGTGACGCTGCTCGCCGAAGACGGTGTCATGCTCACGTATCCGCACCCCGAGGTGGGGACGCCGGTGATGCCGGATTCCGGGCAGCGCTGGCCGCTGTCGCGGACCGACACCGGCGGCTACCGGGTTCACGACCCCGACCGCGGACTCACCTGGCATTTCACACCCAAGCCGGAACTGGACGGTCTCGACTCCGCGCTCGGCAACATCGCAATCAGTGCGATCACCGACCGCCACCGCAATCGCATCCTCTTCCGGTACGACACTTCCGGGACCCCCGTCGAGGTGTCGCACTCCGGTGGCTACCGGGTTCTCGTCGACACACGGTCCGGCCGGATCGTGGGGTTGTCCGTCGTCGACGGAGACACTGCCACCCCGGTTCGCCGGTTCGACTACACCGACGGGCAACTCACCACCGTCGTCAAGGGCGACGGCGGCTCGACTCGGTACACGTACGACGCGGAAAACCGCATGCTGTCGTGGGTCGACGGCAACGGCAACCGCATGGTCAACACGTACGACGCGGACGGGAGGGTAGTCCGGCAGAACGGCACCGGCGGCATCCTCGACTCCGAGTTCGACTACCGCACCAACGCGGAGTCCACGGGCTCCGTCACCGTCGTCACCGACTCGACCGGCGCGGCGACGGTCCACGGTTTCGACTCCGACCTGCGGCTGCGGGACCTCGTCGACGCCGCAGGGTCACGCACCCACACCGACTACAACGCGCGGCGAGAACCGTTGCGAGTCGTCGGACCTGACGGCGCGACGACGAGCTACCTCTACACCGCCGACGGAGACGTCGCCCGGATCACCCGACCCGACGGACACGCCGTCGCCATCGACTACGCCGGCCCCCGCCAACCGGCGACGATCCACCATCCCGACGGCACGATGTCGCGGCAAGAATGGGATGAGCAGGGAAACCTCGTCGCCGTCGTCGATGCGGCCGGTGCACGCACCCGGTACGGGTACGACGCGTCGGGAAGCCTCACCTCGATCACCGACGCGGCCGGGGGTCGCACATTCGTCGAATCCGTCCGGGCCGGACTGCCGGCCGCCGTCACGGATGCGAACGGCGCCGTCACCCGCATCACCCGGGACGGGTTCGGCCGACCCACCACCGTCACCAACCCCACCGGGGAGACCACCACCTACCGATGGTCGGCGGACGGTCAGCTCGTCGCGCGCACTCACCCGACGGCGCTGTCGAGACCTGGGCGTACGACGGGGAGGGCAACCTCCTGGTCCACACGGACGCGGTCGGCGCCACCACCCTCTACGAGTACGGCGCGTTCGACCTCCTCGCCGCCCGCACCGATCCCGACGGCAGCACCACCACGTACGGCTGGGACACGGAGCGAAGACTGACCTCCGTCACCAATTCGCTGGGCGCCACGTGGTCCTACCGATACGATGAGGTCGGCCGGCTCGCCGAGGAAACCGATTTCATCGGCGCCACAACTACTTACACGTACGACACCGTGGGTCGCGTCGCATCGGTCACCCCCGCCACCGGCATCACCCGCTGGCACGCGTACGACATTCTCGGCAGCGTCACCGACGTTCGCGCCGACACCGGCGAACATCTCCACTACGAGCACGACCTCGCGGGACGCGTCACCACCGCCGTCTCCGGCACAGGCGACCGCGCGGTCCATTCCCTCACGTTCACGTACGGCCCGACCGGGCAGTTGGTCAGCGAGACGGTCGACGACAGCCCGGCGTTGCGGTTCGAATACGACGCGGTCGGTCGGCGCACCACGAGACACAGCCCCACCGGAAGCGATACGAGTTGGCAGTGGGATCCCACGGGGCATCTCCTCGGACTCACCACCGAAGGCCACCACCTGGCCTTCGGTCACGACGCCGTCGGCCGATTGACCGACTGTCGCGTCGGAGAACTCGTCGTGCGACGAAACCACACCCCGCGCGGCCAGCTCGCCAACCAGGACGTGATCGCCCATCCCGCATCGACCCTGAATCTCGGACTCGAGCCGAGCGTCCAGCCCCGGGCGCTGAGACAGGACAGTTACGCATACCGGCCGGACGGATACCTCGTCGACCACACCACCCAGCGGGACGCGTCCAGGTTGGTCCGACGCAGTTTCGACCTCGACCCGGCCGGTCGGATCACCGCTGTCGTACAAGACGGCCATACCACCGAGCAGTATCGCTACGATCCGCTCGGCAACATCACGGATTCCGGTTCGGATCGTCGCGAGTATCTCGGCAATCTGCTGGTCCGCGACGGCCGCACCCGATTCCACTACGACGCCGTGGGACGTCTGATCCGGAAGACCACCACCCGGCTGTCACATGCACCTGACGTGTGGCACTACCGCTACAACGCATTCGATCAGCTCACCGACGTCACCACCCCCGACGGCCGGCACTGGCAGTACACCTACGACGCCCTCAGCCGGCGCACCACCAAACAACGACTCGACCACGACGGCACCGTCGCCGACCTCATCCGATACACGTGGGACGGCACGCACCTGCTCGAGCAGAGCTCCGGCGACACCACCACCCGATGGAATTACCAGCACGGCAGCTACACCCCGCTCACCCAGGCCGTCAGCCGCACCTCCGACATCGACCGTCTGTCGGATCAGGGCACCGTCGACAGCGAGTTCTACGCCATCGTCACCGACCTCGTCGGAACACCCGTCGAACTCGTCGATCCCCGCACCGCCGACCGCGTCGCCGACGCCACCACCGACCTGTGGGGAAACACCATCTGGCACGGCGCCACCGACACACCCCTCCGCTTCCCCGGCCAATACCACGACCCGGAAACCGGACTCCACTACAACCTGCACCGGTACTACAACCCCGACACCGCCCGATACCTCACCCAGGACCCGCTCGGACTCGCCCCCTCACCCAACCCGAACACCTACCCTCACAACCCCACCGGATGGACCGACCCACTCGGCCTGGTGCCGGCGGCGTGTGATGGGACAAACGGGAAAGCGTTCGAACATGACTACGACTATCACCCAAGGATTCGAGCAAGAGGACTCGAGGATCCGACTGGGCACAACTTTCCGTACTCATTTGATGACGAGATACTGCGGCGGCAACCGATAGTTCAGAACGACGGTTCTCTGCTCTATCGCGCCGATGGTTTCCTCAATGGACAGCCGGGATATTATGAGATTGCTGCAAATACGGATCGAAATCTCATTTTTCACCGAACATGGAGGTCTGGGAGTTGAAGTATCTAAAGCTTTCGGCTGATTTTCTGGCTCTATCACTGGTCGACCAACAAGATGGTCCAACCAGCCCCTCAGAACTGGGACTGTCCACGGAATTGCAGAATATGCTCACCGATTGGAATTCCGATTACCAGACAATCATACCGTTGAGTATGTCGGTACGGTCGAGCGAGCAGTGGAACTCTATCATCTGTTCATTAGACACTCGGGGCCTCAATCTTGCGCAAATGATCGCCGATAAACTAGTTGATGATGCCAAGGTTGAATACTATAGCGAAGGCTTGCTGAAAAGAATCGATCACTGAGACGCCGTCGAAATTATCCCACGCTTGATCTTTTCGAATGCGTTCCGTGCCGAAACCGAGCAACGGCTCGGTGAACTACGGAGAACATTGCGAGATCGAAGCCGAGAGTGGTGGCGCAGGGCAGTTACTATCGATACTGCAACTCTGGTCGCAGTTGCAGATGAATATCGGGTCGGGAGATGCTTGAATTTTTCAAATTGAAGCCGGACAGGAATGGAATCCCGAATAGTGGACAAATTTGATGCCCTGATACCCAGCGAGATCCACAATCGAGAGGGGCTTATCGAGTTCATCGTCAACTCTCAGCTGAAGTGGCAAACAGTTCCGAAGAGTTCGAGAACCTCACCACTCATGACTATCTGTCAGCTGCGGCGGCATGGACGGAGGAAATGACGGCTACTTCGACAACCTTGGCCTACCTCTGCCGATAAATCCTAATTGGAGCTTCATCGCCACGATTCCGACTGCCGCACTTCGGTACGAATAGCGGAATCTCGTGCCAACCGGAGGGCACGTCGAGGTCAGTCACATCCGCGAACGTTTTAGCTATGTGCGTCCGCAATTGCGTGCGCAGATGACCAATTGGTGCGCGGGTGTGTAAGACTCGACATCCGTGTACCACCCATTCGAAATACCCGCTCCTGACGAACTGGCGAGATTTCATCAGATAGCGTCCCAGCCGTTGCCTGATATCCCGGGCGGCTATATCCTTCGCGCATCAACTGATCGCGGTGGAGATGTCGAACTCGTCGTCGACCCTCTGGGCCGGTCCATCAGGCTCAGGTTTTCGGTTCTCTCACATCTTGTCTTCGACCTTTTTCGCGAAGGCGCAACGCGACTCCGACTAGCCGAAACCTACGGTTCACTGGTCATTGCAATAGAATTCGAAGCGGGCGAAATTGCCGGGACCTTGTACATCAACGTCGGCGGCACGATTAACATTAAGGATTCGCTCTTGCTCCATTAGGGACACCACATGCCTCTCGAGACATCCGCACATGGTTTTGCTGTTTGCACCCGCGATTGCGTCCGCATTTGGCTAATCGGTGTGCCAATGTGCGACAGGAGGGCTTTCACTGACGCCGAGCGGCAATAGCTGAGCGAAGTCACCACATCCGCACACGTTTTGGTCAGCTTCACACGCAATTGCATGCGCGTTTGACCAATCGGTATGCAAACGCGAGGTCCCGCGGCCCCCTCACGCCTCCAGCAACCCCTTCAACCTCTGCAGGTCGGCGTTGACGGCCGCTGCGTCCTGCGCGAATTCGTCGGCGGTGACGCCGTCGCGTCGCCGGATGGTGAAGACGACTTCGCTGTGGTCGCCGTCGGGGATGACGCGCACGGGGTTGTAGACGGTGTCGCCGCTGGGGAGGGTGACGTCGTGGTCGAGGACGCCGTAGTCGTTGGCGGGTGCGAAGGTCACGGCGACCTGTCCCATCGGGGAGTCGGCGAGCCAGCGGTCGCCGTCCCGGGTGATGTTGGTGCTCAGGCCCGAAGCCCAGGCGGGGAGGTTGGCGGGGTCGCTCGCGTAGGCGTACACGGCGGCGGCGGTCCGAGCGATGAACACACTGACATGGGTTGATTCGGTGGTCATGACACCCAGCATCCCCGCTACACGGCACGGGTGATTGAAGAAATCGGACTCCGGTGCTCGATGTCCGAAACCTTCAATGCGGGTCCGCCTGAGATCGTTAGCGTTCTCGGTATGACCGCAACATTCAGTGCCATCGAACTGGTCGTCCACGACCTGCCCACGTCGCTCGCGTTCTATCGGCGGCTCGGACTCGACATTCCCGCCGACGCCGATCAGGCACCGCACGTCGAATTCGAGTTTCCCGGTGGGGTCCGCCTGCTGTGGGACACGGTCGAGACCATCCGCTCGTTCACACCCGACTGGACCGAACCGACCGGCGGGCATCGCATCGGACTCGCCTTCGACTGCGGAACGGCCGCCGACGTCGACACGCTCTTCGACGAGTTCACGGGCGGCGGCTACACCGGTCGGAAGAAGCCGTGGGATGCACCGTGGGGCCAGCGTTACGCCACCGTCGACGATCCCGACGGCAACCCCGTCGACCTGTTCGCCGCGCTCACACCGTGACCAGCTGACCGAACGTGCGGCCGGTCAACTCGTGCGCCTCGCGGATAAGGTGGGCCTGATCGGCGAACCCCGCCATGCCGGCGGCCTGAGCTGCGGGAATGGATGAATCCGCCAGCCCCAGTGCCGACTGCAACCGAAGGATCCGGGCCAGCATCTTCGGCCCGTAACCGAATTGCCGTCGGCACAGGCGGTGCAGTTGGCGCTCGCCGACACCGATCCGGTCCGCGACCTCACGGACGGACGTCTGCTGCTCCAGAAGTCGCGCGATCGCGGGGATCCTGCCGTCCGGCGGCGGCCCGAGGAGCCGGCGAGATCTCGCGAACTCCTCGAGCGCCCGGCCCGGATCGGCGTCGTCGGCGATCCTGCCCAGAAACTCCGTGGTGGCGCGGTCTGTCAGCACCTCGGCGAGCGGCACCCGCAGATTGGTCAGCTCCTCCGCCGGCGTCCCCAGGAGATCCGGCAGAGTGCCTGGGGAACAACGTAATCCGACGTAACGGTCGCCGTCGCGGCTCCGGGTGAGATACGGCCGGGAGTCGGGGCCGGCCACGACGACGTCACCGTTCATCCAGATGAGGTCCATACAGCCGTCGGGCAGGATGGCCGCGTCACCCCCGGCTGCGGTCTTCTGCCACACCACAGCGCCGGGGAACACCGACCGCCGCTCCGTGTACATGACCCCATGCTAGGCAGCTGCTATGACACTCTGCGTGGCGTCAGATCTCCGGCTCGCCGACATGCAGATCGGGCTCCCAGTCGTAGATGACGGCGGTCCGCAGCAGAATGTCCTGCAGTGACCGGCGGCGGCCGTCGACTGCCGCCCACAGCAATCCGAACCCGAACATCACGCACAGCACCGCCCGGAGAAGGGCCCGCAGCCAGCCGATCAGTTCACCGTTGCGGCTGACCACCCGCAGCCCCATCGTCACGGCACCGACGGTGCGGCCGCTCACCGACCAGCATGCCGTCAGGTACAGCACCGCCACGCCGATGAACAAGGTCGCGGAGAGCACGGCATTGGCATCGGGGAACGAGAACTCCTGCGGCGAGAACAGCAACCGCAGGAACAACACTCCGACATAGATGCCGCCCATCATGGCCAGGACGACCGCCAGGTCGATACCTGCGGCCAGTCCGCGGGTCACGATCCCGGCCGCACGATGCGCCGGCGTGCTCATGCATCGTCCGGTTCGTGCCCGCGCCCGAACCACTTGCCCACGAACCCGGCGACGGCGTCGTCGGCCTGCATGCCCTGGTTTCGCACGCCGCGGACCGCCTCGTTCGACATCGAGTCAGTCGACTCACGGATGATGCGCGGCAGGTCCACGCCCTCGATCACGGTGTCGGCCAGAACCACCAGGTCGACCCGCCCTATGACGGAGTCCACGTCGACGCGGTCGACGATCGCATCCACGTCGATCCGTGCGGCGACGGCGTCGATATCCACTCGATCGAGGATCTGCGGGATGTCCACCCGGGCGGCGATGGCATCAATGTCCACCCGGTCGATGATGCGCTGGATGTCGATGCCCTCGGCGACGACGTCCAGGTCGACGTGATCATGCACGATCGCGGTGAGGTCCACCTCCTGAAGAGCGACGTGCACGATTCTCCGGAGTACCGCGTGCAGCAACCGATCCGCGAGTTCGTCCGCGCTGCGGAGTGTCTGGGTGCCGCGTTCCTCGAGGGTGACCAGCAGCGGATCGACGCCCGGCAGGAGTCGCGCCGTGTCGACGCCGAATCCGATCACACGTTGCAACGCACCGCCGGCAGTCGCGGCGACGCCGGCCGCGAGGCGCAGCGGATCGGGGGCTTTCCTGCCGTCCATAGTCATAATCCAAGCCGGTCTGCGCCGGGGATGCAGGGGTTCCCGGAATCTGAGTCACCCGCGGGGTGCGCCGGGGCCGTGCACGATACGTGGGGCGGGCTGTCCGGACGCCGGCCGAGGGGCCCAGTCGGCGAGTTCGGCGATCAACTCGGCGATCCGATCCGAGCAGTGCGCGGGATCCGGTGCCGGTCCCAACCCGAGTCCCTCGACCACCAGCACGTTCCCCTGGGTGAGTCCGTGTACCCCGAGCGACCACCCGAAGTGGCGGTTCCAGGCCAGAACGGCCTTCCGGCCGCGGTAGTAGGGGATCTCGCAGGACAGGGTCACGACCGCGTCGAAAGCGGGGGTGCACCACCAGTCGACCGACAGGGCGCCCACCGTCGTCGCGACGGAACCGACGTACTCACCGACATTCGCCGAGCTGGTGGCCCGGACCTGGCTGATGCTCATACACAACCCACTCTCGATTTCGCAGAAACCCAGCGGAAGGAGCCGGACGGCAGGTTCACACTCGAGTCATTCGTCACGGACCGTCCAGAGGACGGGTTCAGGTCCGGAGGGGCCGGAGGTTCGCGACGAGGCTTCTACTCCATCGTCGGGCTGCGACGGGGCGCCCGGTAGCCACCCTGGGGTGGGGATACGCCACCCCGCTCCTTGCGGGGAAAACACAAAGGCCACGAACTCATGAGTTCGTGGCCTCGATGTCGCGATTCCGGAGAATCACTTGTGGTGGGCGAAGGGGGACTTGAACCCCCACGTCCCGAAGGACACTGGCACCTGAAGCCAGCGCGTCTGCCATTCCGCCACTCGCCCGAGCGACCCGGAAACATTAACACGAGGTCGCCAGAAATTACGATTCGTACAGGTCAGGACCCGAAAAGGCCACAAAAACACCCGTCCAGACAAAGACCGTTATCATGCAATGGCGTAGACCCGTGTCGTGGCCCGAGGCAATGACAGTACCGTGGGATACACGCACGGCAGTGCCGCGACACGGACATGTCCCGTCACAGCCACCGCGCACCGAGGACAGAAGGCCCGACAGCCAGGCACCGTGAGGAGGTTCCGATGGGGATAGTTCAACGTTTCGAGCGGAAGCTCCAGGGAGCCGTGGGTGACGCGTTCGCCCGGGTCTTCGGCGGCGGCGTGGTGCCACAGGAGGTGGAGGCCGCGCTTCAACAGGAAGCCTCCGACCGAATCCAGCAGTTGGACGGTGGGCACCTGCTCGCGCCGAACAGCTATGTCATCGCCATCAACAACTCGGACCACGAAGAACTTGCCGCCGACAGAGACTTGACGGTCAAGGCCTTCGCCCGACACCTCGAAGACTTCATTCGCGACCAGGGCTGGCAGACGTATGGTCCCATTCATGTCGCGTTCGAACCGTCGCCTTCACTGCACACCGGGCAGTTCCGCACCCGGGGTTCGGTGGATCCGGATGCCGGCCGCCCAGGGGCGGCCACGCCGGGGCGACCCGAACCGCCAGGCGGTCCCGCACCGCGACCACAGGCACCGTTTGTACCCGTCACGTCGAATCCAGGAGCTGGCCCCATGACGCAGAACTCAGGCTACGACCCCAGCCGCGAACCAGCGGGCAACCGCAATCCCGATCCCCAGTACGCGCGCAACGGTCATGCCCATGCAGGTCAGGACCAGCGGTACCCGCAGGGCTACCAGAACGGTTACGACCGCGGCAGCTACCAGCAGGGCGGCTACGACCAGCAGCAGTACCCCGACGACCAGCGCGGCGGGTACCCCCAGGATGCGGCGTACGGCCAGGCGTACGACCAGGGCGCGCAGGCTCCCGGCTACGACCAGCCCGCGGACGCAGGCTACGACTACCAGCAGGGCGGCTACCAGCAGGGCTACGACCCGCAGGCATACGACCAGCAGGCGGCTCCGGCCCGCTACCCGGACGGTTCCTACGCCGACGCCGGCTACCAGCAGCCGCAGGGCTACGACCAGGGTTACGACCGCGGCGGGTACCAGCAGGGCGGCTACGACCAGCAGGCGTACGACCAGCAGGGCTACGCCGACTACGACCAGGGTGGTTACGGCCAGCAGGCCTACGCGACCGACGGCCACACGTTCACGGCGACGCTGCAGCTCGAGGACGGCAGCGGACGCCACTTCCAGCTGCGTGAGGGCAACAACATCATCGGCCGCGGCCAGGAGGCACAGTTCCGCCTGCCCGACACCGGTGTGTCGCGCCGCCACATCGACATTCGCTGGGACGGACAGGTCGCGATGCTGTCCGACCTCGGCTCCACGAACGGAACCACCGTCAACGGTGCCCCCGTGCAGGATTGGCAGCTGGCCGACGGAGACATCATCCGGGCAGGTCATTCGGAGATCCTGGTCCGAATCCTCTGAGGCTCCACCGAATCAGGTCCCCCAGTAGACACCGCCGATACCCGATCCCGAACTCCCTCACCGAGACACAACCGAGACGGCTTCGATACTGGACCGACACCGCGTCGGAGCCCGTGTCGGACGTAACACGGTGGGGACTCCGTATCGTTGTGGGCTGTCCGTATCCTGATCGCAGGGTGCGGGTTGCCCCTATGATGCTGCCAGAAAAAGACGCTGGAACCTCGAACGTTCCGGCCACAGAAGGAGGTGGACTGCCGTGCAAGGTTTGATTCTGCAACTCACACGAGCAGGGTTCCTGCTCCTGCTGTGGCTGTTCGTCTGGACCGTTCTGCGGGCGTTGCGCGGCGACATCTACGCCGGCTCCGGCGTCCGTGTGCCGCCCCGATATTCGCGCAGCGGCAATGTGCTGCCGTCGCTGGGAAAGACCAAGACGGCCAAGTATCTGGTGGTGACGCAGGGCGGCCTCGCCGGCACGCGCATCACCCTCGGCACCCAGCCCGTCCTCATCGGCCGGGCCGACGACTCCACCCTCGTTCTCACCGATGACTACGCCTCCACCCGCCACGCTCGGCTCTCCCCGCGAGGCGCCGACTGGTACGTCGAAGACCTCGGCTCGACCAACGGCACGTATCTGGATCGCGCCAAGGTCACCACATCTGTCCGCGTGCCGCTCGGTACCCCCGTACGGGTCGGCAAAACGGTAATCGAGTTGCGCCCGTGACCCTCGTACTCCGCTATGCCGCCCGCAGCGACCGTGGCCTTGTCCGTTCCAACAACGAAGATTCCGTGTACGCCGGGGCCCGCCTGCTGGCGCTCGCGGACGGCATGGGCGGGCACGCGGCCGGTGAGGTCGCGTCGCAGTTGATGATCGCGGCCCTCGCGCATCTCGACGACGACGAGCCCGGCGAAGACCTTCTCGGCAAGCTCGAGGCCGCCACCCGGGAGGGCAACGACTCCATCGCCGACCACGTCGAGGAGGACCCCGAACTCGACGGCATGGGCACCACGCTCACCGCAATCCTGTTCTCCGGCAACAAGCTCGGGCTCGTCCACATCGGTGACTCCCGCGCCTACCTGCTCCGCGACGACTCCCTCGCGCAGATCACCCGGGACGACACGTTCGTGCAGTCCCTCGTCGACGAGGGACGGATCACCGCCGAGCAGGCTCACACCCACCCGCAGCGGTCGCTCATCATGCGCGCCCTCACCGGCAACGAGATCGAGCCGACGCTGACGGTCCGCGAGGCGCGTGCGGGCGACCGCTACCTGCTGTGCTCCGACGGACTGTCGGACGTGGTCAGCGACGAGACCATCGAGAACACGATGCGGGAGGGCTCGCAGGACGAGTGCGCCGACCGGCTCATCGAACTCGCCCTGCGCAGCGGCGGCCCGGACAACGTGACGGTCGTCGTCGCGGACGTCATCGACCTCGACTACGGGCAGAGCCACCCCATCGTCGCCGGTGCCGCCTCCGCCGACGACGAAGAGGACACCCCGCCGCCCAACACGGCCGCGGGGCGTGCCGCCGCGATGCGTCCGCCGCGGGCCACCCCGAAGCGGGTCGTCCCGCAGGTCGAGGAACCGCCGACGAAGAAGAAGCGTCACCGCATGTGGTGGGCTGCACTCGCGCTCGGTCTGATCGTCGTGGTCGCCGTCGCTGCCTTCGTGGGGCGGGCTCTGGTCCGCAACAACTACTACGTCGGCGCCGACGGCGAACGCGTCACCGTGCTGCGCGGAGTCCCCGGCTCGGTGCTGGGTTACTCGCTGCAGGAAGCGAATCTCGTCGGCTGTGTCAGCGATGCCGGCGACCTGACGTTGATGTCGCCGACCGAATCGCCGAACGGGTGCACCATCCTCGAGGTCGACGACCTCCAGCCGTCCGCCCGCGAGCAGGTGCGTGCCGGGCTGCCCTCGGGCAAGCTCGACGACGTCCGCAACCAGATGACGCGGCTCGCCCAGAACGATCTGCTTCCGGTCTGCGAGCCGGAGTCGTCCACCACCACGACGACGACGCCGGCACCGACGCCGGCACCCGTCCCGGAGACCACGCCGCCGCCCGCGCCTGCACCTGTTCCCCCGGCCGAGGTACCGCCCGCTCCGGGGCCGACCGCACCCCCGACTCCGACCGCCACCCCGGCGCCGACCGTGACCCAGGTTCCCGGTCAGAACTGCAGGACGGCTAGCTGATGTCGGTCGCAAGTGCATCACCGGGGGCGCAGTTTCCCAGTCCACCCGGCGGGTTCGCGCCAGCCCCCGTCCAGTCGACGCGTCGGGGCACCGAGCTGATCCTGATCGGTTTCGCGATCCTGATCACGACGATCTCGCTGGTGCTGGTCGAGGCCAGCCAGGAACAGAGCATCACCTGGGATCTCGCCAAGTACGCCGCCGCCTATTCGGCGCTGTTCCTGATCGCGCATCTCGCGGTGCGCCGGTTCGCTCCGTACGCCGACCCGCTGATCCTGCCGATCGTCGCGCTGCTCAACGGCCTCGGACTGGTGCTGATCCACCGACTCGACCTCGCCGACGCACAGTCCGCCGCCTACTTCGGGTTGCCCGTGCCGTCGCCGGACGCCAACCAGCAGGTGCTGTGGACGACGCTGGCCATCGCCGGTTTCGTGGCGGTGCTGGTGCTGCTCAAGGACTACCGCCTCCTGGCCCGCTACAGCTACACGCTGGGCCTCGCCGGACTGGTGTTCCTCGCCATCCCGGCGATCCTGCCGTCCAGCTTCTCCGAGGTGAACGGCGCGAAGATCTGGATCCGCCTCCCCGGCTTCAGCATTCAGCCCGGCGAGTTCGCGAAGATCCTTCTGATCATCTTCTTCGCGTCGGTGCTGGTCGCGAAGCGCGACCTGTTCACCACCGCAGGCAAGCACGTGTTCGGCATCGACCTCCCCCGCGCCCGCGACCTCGGACCCATCCTGCTCGCATGGATGGTGTCGGTGGGTGTGCTCGTGCTGGAGAAGGACCTCGGCACGTCGCTGCTGCTGTTCAGCACCGTGCTCGTGATGCTGTACATCGCCACCGAGCGCGTCGGATGGCTGCTGATCGGCGCCGGACTGCTCGGTATCGGCTTCTTCTTCGCCTACCAGCTGTTCGGCCACGTCCGGGTCCGCGTCAGCACCTGGCTCGACCCGCTGGCCGACTACAACAACACCGGCTACCAGATCTCGCAGTCGCTGTTCGGGCTCGCGACCGGTGGCGTCGCCGGAACGGGACTCGGCAGCGGACGGCCCGCCCAGGTGCCGTTCGCGAAGACCGACTTCATCGTCGCCACGATCGGTGAGGAGCTCGGTCTCATCGGTCTCGCCGCCGTCTTGATGCTGTTCCTGATCCTCGTCATCCGTGGTCTGCGCACCGCGCTGGCCGTCCGGGACAGCTTCGGCAAGCTGCTCGCGGCCGGTTTGTCGTTCACGATCGCGGTGCAGGTGTTCGTGGTGGTCGGCGGCGTCACCAAGCTGATCCCCCTCACCGGGCTGACCACGCCGTTCATGTCGTACGGTGGGTCGTCGCTGCTCGCCAACTATCTCCTCCTCGCGATCCTGATCAAGATCTCCGACGCCGCCCGTGAGCCGGCCGTCCCGAAGAAGAAGGGCCCCGCACCCATCGCCGACGCCCCGACCGAGATGGTGCCGCGCTCATGAACACACCTCTGCGTCGCGTCGCGATCGCCGTCATGGTGATGGTGGTCGCCCTCCTCGCCAACGCCACCTACGTCCAGGTCATCAAGGCGGACAACCTGCGGGCCGATCCGCGGAACTCGCGCGTGCTTCTCGACGAGTACTCGCGTCAGCGCGGCCAGATCTCGGCGGCCGGCCAGGTGCTCGCGGCGTCCGTCCCGACCGACGACCGCTACAAGTACCTGCGCACCTACCCGCCCAACCCGGCGGCACCGTCCAGCCCGCTGGCCAACGCACCGGTCACCGGGTTCTACTCGATGCAATA
Organism: Rhodococcus sp. A14; assembly: GCF_011603105.1. NCBI lineage: Bacteria > Bacillati > Actinomycetota > Actinomycetes > Mycobacteriales > Nocardiaceae > Rhodococcus > Rhodococcus sp. A14. The sequence goes on from NZ_JAAOQS010000020.1 coordinate 52,078, forward strand.
CGGCAGCACCGGTCTCGAGCGGACCGAGGACCCGGTCCTCAACGGTTCCGACAACCGGCTGTTCGGACGACGCTTCTTCGACCTCGTGTCCGGGCGCGACCCCCGCGGCGGCAACGTGGTGACCACCATCAACCCGGTCATGCAGCAGGTTGCGTACGACGAGCTGACGGCTAAGGGCTACACCGGTTCGGTCGTGGCGATCGAGCCGAGCACCGGACGCATCCTCACGATGGTCAGCACCCCGAGCTACGACCCCAACTCGCTCGCCAGCCATGACGGCACCGAGACCACCGCGGCGTGGGAGGCCCTGAATGCCGACCCGGAGAAGCCGCTGATCAACCGTGCGGTGTCGCAGACGTACCCGCCCGGTTCCACGTTCAAGGTGGTGGTGACCGCCGCCGCGCTCGCCGCCGGAACCACCCCCGACACCCAGCTGACCGCGGCCCCGCAGATCACCCTTCCCGGCACCTCCACGACGCTCGAGAACTACAACGGCTCCACGTGTGGCGGTGCCCCCACCGCGTCGTTGCGTGAGGCGTTCGCGCGGTCGTGCAACACGGCGTTCGTCGAACTCGGAGTCAAGACCGGCACCGACGCCGTCAGCGACCAGTCCAGCGCGCTCGGCATCGGTGGGCAGATGCCCGGCGTCCCGTTCCCCGTCGCGGACAGCACGATCGGATCGATCCCCGACGACGCCGCACTCGGCCAGAGCAGCATCGGCCAGCGAGACGTCGCGCTCACTCCGCTGCAGAACGCGATGATCGCGGCTACCGTCGCCAACGGTGGCGTGCGGATGCAACCGCAGTTGGTATCCGAATTGCAGGGGCCGGACCTGTCCAACCTCGCGACCACCAACCCGGTCTCCGAAGGCCAGGCGATGTCGTCCCAGGTGGCGGCCACCCTGACCGACCTGATGATCGGTTCCGAGAACAACACCAGCGGCGAAGGCAAGATCCCGGGCGTCCAGATCGCGTCCAAGACGGGCACCGCCGAGCACGGGACCGACCCTCGGAACACCCCGCCCCACGCCTGGTACATCGGATTCGCACCCGCCCAGAACCCGACCGTCGCCATCGCGGTCATCGTCGAGGACGGCGGAGATCGTGCACTGGCCGCAACCGGCGGCTCGGTGGCTGCACCTATCGGCCGTGCCGTCATCGCAGCCGGACTACAAGGGGGCTGATTGTGGCACTGAACAACGGCGCGCTGATCGCCAATCGATACCGCCTGATCCGGCTCATCGCCACGGGCGGAATGGGACAGGTCTGGGAAGCGACGGACAACCGGCTCAACCGTCGTGTCGCGGTGAAGGTGCTGAAGTCCGAGTTCTCGTCCGACCCGGAGTTCGTCGAACGATTCCGCTTCGAGGCGCGCACCACCGCGCAGCTGAACCATTCCGGCATCGCCGGGATCTACGACTACGGCGAGGTCCGCGACGCCACCGGCGATTCCACCGCCTACCTGGTGATGGAACTCGTCAACGGTGAGCCGCTCAACGCCGTCCTCGCACGGGTGGGCCGTCTCGCGGTGCCGCACGCCCTGGACATGCTCGAGCAGACCGGCCGGGCGTTGCAGGTGGCGCACGACGCCGGTGTCGTGCACCGGGACGTGAAGCCGGGCAACATTCTGATCACCCCCACCGGCCAGGTGAAGATCACCGACTTCGGCATCGCGAAGGCCGTGGAGAACTCGCCGGTCACGCGTACCGGCATGGTGATGGGCACCGCGCAGTACATCGCCCCCGAGCAGGCGCTCGGGCAGGACGCGACCGCGGCGAGCGACGTGTACTCTCTCGGCATCGTCGGCTACGAGGCGCTGTCCGGACGTCGCCCGTTCGTCGGCGACGGCGCGATCACGGTCGCGATGAAGCACGTGCAGGAGGCACCGGCACCGTTGCCGAGCGACCTGCCGCCGAACATCCGCGAACTCATCGACATCACCATCGCGAAGGATCCGAGCACCCGCTACGCCAGTGGTGGAGAGTTCGCCGACGCGGTCGCGGCGGTCCGGGCAGGCAGGCGTCCCCCGCCGCCCGGCATGTCGGGTACCGGGGCGGCGCGGGTGCTGCCCCCGCCGATGACCGGCGCAACCCAGATGATGCCGCCCTCGCAGACCGCGTACGCGGGACCGGTCACGGGGCAGGTGCCGCCGGACGACTCGAACGGTGACGGCAAGAAGGGCGGGCTGACCAGCGGCCAGAAGGCCGTGGCCTGGGGTGCGGGTGGTCTGCTGGTGCTGGCGGCGATCATCGCGCTCGCGCTCGTCCTGTTCGACGGTGGTGACACGAAGGAACCGACGTCGCCGGCGATCACGTCGTCGCTGCGGACGATCACGACGACACCGCGGCCGACGACCACCACCACGACCGAGGAACCGACGACCACCACCGAGCCGCCGTATACGACGACCACCACCCAGCCGTTCACGACGACCACCACCCAGCCGACGACCACGACGACGACAGAGCCGACGACGACTACCACCACCACGACCACCACCGCACCCACGACGACGACCACGACGACCACGTCGGAGGAGTCAACTACTCCGACCCCACAAGGACTGCCATGACGACACCGCGCAACCTCTCCTCACGCTACGAGCTGGGTGAGATTCTCGGCTTCGGTGGCATGTCCGAGGTCCACCTCGCCCGCGACGTCCGGCTCAGCCGGGACGTCGCGATCAAGGTCCTGCGCGCCGACCTCGCCCGCGACCCCACGTTCTACCTCCGGTTCCGCCGGGAGGCGCAGAACGCCGCGGCGCTGAATCATCCGGCGATCGTGGCCGTCTACGACACCGGCGAGGCGGAAACCGACGCGGGACCGCTGCCGTACATCGTGATGGAGTACGTCGACGGTGACACGTTGCGGGACATCGTGCGCGGCGAGGGCCCGATGGCGCCCCGCCGCGCGATGGAGGTCATCTCTGACGTGTGCGCGGCGCTCGACTTCAGCCACCGCAACGGCATCGTCCACCGCGACGTGAAACCCGCCAACGTGATGATCAACCGGGCGGGCGCGGTGAAGGTGATGGACTTCGGCATCGCGCGAGCGATCTCCGACGCGTCCAGCCCCATGACGCAGACCGCTGCCGTCATCGGCACCGCCCAGTACCTGTCGCCCGAGCAGGCCCGCGGCGAGCAGGTCGACGCCCGCTCCGACGTGTACTCGCTCGGGTGCGTGCTGTTCGAGATCCTCACCGGAGAACCCCCCTTCAAGGGTGACTCCCCGGTCGCGGTCGCGTACCAGCACGTGCGGGAGGACCCACAGACCCCGTCCGTGGTCAACCCGGACATTCCGCGTGAGCTCGACTCGGTGATCCTCAAGGCGATGAGCAAGAACCCCGCCAACCGCTACCAGACCGCCGCGGACATGCGCAGCGACCTGGTCCGGGTACTCGGCGGGCAGCGCCCCAGCGCGCCGATGGTGATGAGCGACGAGGACCGCACCACGATCCTCGGTGCCGTCGACTCCGGCGCGGGGAACTACCGGCGCCCGCAGTCACCCACCCCGGCCACCGCGTCGAAGACGGACGGCGGCGAGCCCGACAAGAAGAAGAACCCGATGCGGGTGGCGTTGATGGCGCTGGGCGCCCTCATCGTCGTCGGCATCGTCGGCGCGTTCCTGTGGTCCGTGGGACCGGGTTCGAAGGCCGATCAGGTAACCATGCCGGACGTCACGAACCAGGCCGCGGACGACGCCGAGACGACACTGCAGAACCTCGGTTTCCGCGTCGCCCGGCAGCAGAAACCGGACGCCGTCGTGGCGACCGGCAACGTCATCACCACCCGGCCCGTCGGCGGGGTGCAGGTCGACGAGGGCAGCACGATCACCCTCGAGGTGTCGTCCGGACCCGAACAGGTGAAGGTCCCGCGGCTCGCCGGCCTCACCCAGCAGGAAGCGCAGCAGGAGCTGAACGCGGTGGGTCTGCGGCTCGACACCGCCGTCGCCCGCGCACCGTCCGACGTGTCCGACGTCGACAAGGTGATCGAGCAGAACCCGTCCTCCGGGGCGAGCATCTCCCTCGACTCCGAGGTCGCCGTCACGCTGGGCACCGGGCCGGAGCAGATCCGCATCCCCGACGTGACCGGCCAAAAGGTCGAGGTCGCGCAGGCCAACATCGAGGGTGCCGGATTCAAGGTGCAGATCCAGAACATCGATTCCGGTGTGCCGAAGGGCCAGGTCGTCTCCACCGACCCCGTCGGCGGCTCCACCGCAGCCAAGGGCGACACCATCCAGATCCGGGTGTCGAACGGCAACAATATCGAGATGCCGGACCTGACGGGCAAGACGGTGTCGCAGGCGCTCGCCGAGCTGCGCAGCGCCGGCTGGAGTGGGTCGTCGAGTTCGATCAATCAGACGCAGACGTCCACCCTGGACCCGGAGATGGTCGGCAAGATCATCAGCCAGGAACAGCCGCCGGGATCGGAGATCACCAAGAACGGTGTCGTCTCGGTCGGTGTCGGCGCGCTGGGCATCCCGCGGTAGGCGCCTCCGCCGCCTGTGCGCCTTTCTGGTTGCGGTAGCTACCACAAAGGCGCACGGGCGCTACGCGCCCAGCGCCTGCGCGACCTCGGTCTCGAGGGTGGCGACGAGGGATTCCTTCGGGGCTTCGCCGCAGACGGTGAGCCAATTTGCGAGCATGCGGTGCCCACCCTCGGTGAGCACGGACTCCGGGTGGAACTGGACGCCGTGGATCGGCAGTTCCCGGTGCCGCATCGCCATGACGATGCCGCTGTCGGTGTGGGCGGTGACCTCGAGTTCGTCCGGGATGGTGTCTTCCAGGACGGTCAGCGAGTGGTAGCGCGTGGCGGTGAACGGGTCGGGCAGACCCGCGAGAACACCCTCGCCGGTGTGGTGGACGACGCTGGTCTTGCCGTGCAGGAGTTCGGGTGCCCGGTCGACGGTCGCGCCGAACGCGGCCCCGATCGCCTGGTGCCCGAGGCACACCCCGAGAAGCGGTGTCTCGGCGGCGGCGCATGCCGTGACCAGGTCCATCGTCGCGCCTGCCCGCTGCGGTGTGCCGGGGCCGGGGCTCAGCAGAATGCCGTCGAACTCGGCCGCTGCCGCCGCGACGGCGTCGGGCCCGGTGAGGTTCGGATCGTCGTTGCGCCAGACCACGGCCCGTGTTCCCAGCTGTCCGAGGTACTGCACCAGGTTGAACACGAAGCTGTCGTAGTTGTCGACGACGAGAATCCTCATGGAAGCAGGGTATTCTGCCCGCCTCGTGCTCTGCACGGCCGGGGACCGTTCAGGTCAGTGCCCTGCGTAACCGGGCACGGTGAGTTGGCCGGACGCCGCCTCCGAATAGCCGAGGCCGAACCGCGACGCGTATTGCTTGAACACCCGGATTCCGGGTTCGTTCGCGAGCGCCGCCTCCAGTCGCGCGGGGTCCCCGATCGCCGACATCACGTACGGCGGGCTGTAGGTGCGGCCGTGCAGCAGCAGGGTGTTGCCGATGCAGCGCGGCGCCGACGTGTTCACGATCCGCTGGTCCTGCATGCTGATCGCCTCGGCGCCACCCACCCACAGCGCGTTCAGCACGCTCTGGACGTCCTGCTGGTGGACGACGAGATCGTCCGGGGACGCGTCGACGGGGTATTTGCCGTCCGCGTCGCGGGGGGCGTCGGTGAGGGTGACGGTGACGCCGGGACCGGTCATCGGCGTGAGTCCGGCATCCGTGGCGAGCGCCTTGGTGTCGGCGAGCGCCTGCGCGACACCGCTGTCGGAGGCGGCGGCGTCCTGCTGCAGCGACTCGACCTGCGCCGCCAGCCGGTCGCGGGTCTCGGCCACCTGGTCGGTCTCGGACTGCGCGTTCCGCACGAGGTCGGACAGCCGGGTGGAATCGCCGGCGCGGATCTCGTTGCCGTGCGACACCTGACGGGTGGTGGCCACCAGCAGGCCGGCCACGAGACACACCACCAGCACCGCGATCCGCCAGAAGATCGACCTGGTCACCGGTGTTTCCGTCCCCTCGTCCTCGCCGCGCGAATCGCGGCTACGTTAGCGTGTACACACGCAGGTATTTCCGAATCTACCTGCCCACATTCCCGTAGAGCCGCACGAACGAGGACGTCATGCCGAAGTCGAAGGTCCGAAAGAAGACCGATTACACGATCAACCCTGCGAGCCGCACCCCGGTAAAGGTGAAGGCCGGCCCCTCGAGCACCCTGTACGTCTCGGTGATGCTCGGGTTCATGCTGGTCGGGCTGGTGTGGCTGCTCGTCTACTACCTGGCCGCCGACCAGCTCGAGTGGATGAACAACCTCGGTGCCTACAACTTCCTCATCGGATTCGGCTTCATGGTGGTCGGTCTGATCATGACGATGCGCTGGCGTTGACGATCACAATTACACCGATGTCATTCATCCCCAATGTGGACAACCCCTGTGGATAGCCGCAGGTCGAGTGCTGATGTCTGCTGACGAGGCGCCGTTGGAGTGGTCGACGCCCCTCGGCGCGGTGATCGCGCTCGCTGCGGGCGGAGTCGCGTTGGGGGTCGCGGGACTTGCCGTGTCGACCGAGCCGGCGGGCCGTGTTCTCGTGTGCGTCGCCGCCCTCGGGCTGCTGCTGACCGCCGCGTCGGCGCTCCGGCAACGCCCCCGTCTCGCCGTCGACAAGGAGGGCGGCGGGATCGTGGTGAACCGGCTGAGAGGCCGCCACAGGTATGCCCGCTCGGAGATCGACCGCGCGCGACTCGTGCGCTACCCCCGGCTGGGTCGCCGGGTGCCGATGCTCGAGATCGACATCCGCACCGAGGACGGCACCGAACGCCTCCTGATCTTCGGCCGCTGGGATCTCGGCACCAATCCGGAGGACGTGTTCGACGCCCTCGCGGTGCATCGTCTGGTGGGCCGGGGTCAGTAGCCGAAGCTCGCGCGGAGCTGCAGGGTGCGGACCGCGATGACGGCCAGCGGCACCAGCACCACGACGCCGAGGCAGATCCAGCCGACGGTGATTGCCTTCTCCCGGTTGTTCCCGGCGCCCAGCAGCTGGGGTCCGTAGAGAATTCCCGCGGTGGCCGCGGCTCCGGCGACCAGGCCGCCGAGATGCCCCCACAGTGAGATGCCGGGGATCGTGATGCTGATGATCACGTTGACGGCGATCACCGAGATCACCGGTGCGGGGCTGCGTCGCAGCCGCAGGAGGATGACGGCCTGAGCGCCCATCAGTCCGAAGACGGCGCCCGACGCCCCCGCGGTGACCGCGCCGAGCTGGAACAGCATCACTGCGGCGGAACCGCCGAGCAGGGACACGAAGTACACGCAGGCGTAGCGGGCGCGGCCGAGGACCAGTTCGGTGTCGCGGCCGATCACCCACAGCGCGAACATGTTGACGGCCAGGTGAATGATGCCGAAGTGGAGGAATCCGCTGCCGAGCACGCGGACGATCTGCCCGTCCACGACAGCGGGTGGGAACAGCGCCCAGTCCGCGAAGAGCTTCGATCCCGCCTGGTTCTGCATGATGCTGCGGGACTGCGCCGCGGTGATCAGGAAGATGCCGACGTTCACGGCCATCAGGATGTACGTCACGAGCGGCACCGCACGCTGCGTGGTCACGGCGCCGGCGACGTTGCGAACCTGACGGACATCACGCTGCCCGGCGGCCACACAGTCGACACACTGGTAGCCGACGGCTGCTTCGCGCAGGCATTCGGGGCACGCGGGACGACCGCACCGATTGCACGACAGTGCAGTGGGCCGATCGGGGTGGCGGACGCACCGCGGCTGGGGCGGAGTGCCCTCGTTCGCGGCACCGCCCCAGCCGCGGTTGGTCATGTGCTGCGGTTCCCTACGCGATGGTGACGCTGTTGATCACGACCGGCTCGAGCGGACGGTCCGCGCGATCCGTCGCAGTGGTCGAGATGGCGTCGACGACCTTCTTCGACTCCTCGTCGACGACCTCACCGAAGATGGTGTGGCGACGGTTGAGGTGCGGGGTCGGGCCGGTGGTGATGAAGAACTGCGAACCGTTGGTTCCCGGGCCTGCATTCGCCATGGCCAGGATGTACGCGCGGTCGAACTGCAGTTCCGGGTGGAACTCGTCGCCGAACTTGTAGCCCGGGCCACCGGCGCCGGTACCCGTGGGGTCGCCGCCCTGGATCATGAATCCGTCGATGACGCGGTGGAAGACGGCGCCGTCGTAGAACGGTCCGGAGTCGGTGCCACCGGCGTTGGCGGTGCTGTAGTCCTTCGAACCGTTGGCCAGGCCGACGAAGTTCTCGACGGTCTTGGGCGCGTGGTTGCCGAACAGCGCGATCTTGATGTCGCCGCGGTTGGTGTGCAGCGTTGCGGTTGCGGTCTGATGAGGTGAAGTCACACCACCATGTTGCCATTGTGGGGTTCCGTGTGGTTCCGCCGCGGTGACTCGAGTCCTTCGGATCGGTTCGTGCTCCCGGTTCTTGTGACAAAGTGGGGACATGACACGAGCGACGGAGTCCCTCACGAATCTGCTTCCGACCGAACGCGCCGAGACCCTGCAGGAGCAGGTCTCCGAACGAGTCGAGACCGCTCTGGCCCACGTCGAGGATTCGGCTTCCCGCGTCAAGGAATCCGAGGCTGTCGATCAGGCGCGGCGCTACGCAAGCTCGGCGGCACTCGCCACGGCTCGCGGCGCCGGCCAGCTCAGTCTGTTCCTCGGCCGTCAGGGTGCCTCGCTGGCCAAGAAGGGCTACGAACGCGCCCGGACCGTGCCGGTGAAGAAGGTCGCCCAGGATGTCGTTCGTCCCCTGACCTCGGCCGCGGCGCCGGTCGAGGAGAAGAAGTCGCGGAAGGGCCGTCGCATCGCGATCATCGTCCTCGTGGGTGCCTCTGTGGCCGGGGGGGCGGTGTTCTTCAAGAGCCGCCGCCGCGAGCAGCCGCGGGTCGCGTCCGCTCCCCCGAACCTGCGCGACCTCGACAGCACGAACACGCAGGAGCCCACGCCGCCCACGGCGACGAAGCCCCTCACCGCAACCGACCCGTCACTCCCCGGCCAGTAGGGCGCGCGCTCGCTCGGTGTCGCCCGGCGCCAGCCGGGCGGCTGCAGGATCGGTCGGCACGGTCTCCGGCATCTGCGAATCCTTTCGTTTCACGGCTTGTACCAGGGGTATCCCGCAGGCAGATGCGCACCAGCGCGAGGATCCGTTCCGAGGAGCAGACATGCCCACCAGACGTATCGTCCACCGTATCGCCGCCGTCGCGTTTCCGATCGCCGCCACCGCGGCTGTGCTGACGGCCGGCCCTGCCGGCGCCGACCCGCCCCACCCGTTCGGCGGACCGGCTCTGACCATCGGATGCCCGAACCAGGGCAGCCTGATGTCGTTGACGGCGCTCACCGGACAGTCCGGGCCGGAGGCGTCGCCGCCCATCGCCGACGGCGACATCCGGTTCGAGTCACGCCCCGCCGCAGCACCGATTCCGGCAGCCGCGCAGGTCACCGTGGCCTGGGTCAACACCGACAGCGGACGGTCGGGGGTCGTGAACCTCGGCGGTGTCTACCCCTTCCTGTCCGCGACGGTGAACACCGGCGTCGGGAACGTGGTGGCGACGGCGTTCGGATCGATCAACTTCGGCAGTAGCCCGATCTGCCAGGCGAACCCGGCCATCGGCACGTTCATTGCCTGAGTTCGGCCGCGTTGCAGCCGAACCGGCGCCGATAGTCGGCCGGTGCGACGCCGACCACCCGGTTGAAGTGGTGACGTAGAAGCGCACCGGACCCGAATCCGCTGCGTCTCGAGATCGCCTCGAGACCGAGGTCGGTGCCCTCGAGTAGTTGCCGTGCGTAGAGGACCCGCTGCGTCGTCAGCCACTTCACGGGGGTGGTGCCCGTCTCGGCCGCGAACTTGCGTGCGAAGGTGCGCGTCGACATGGACGAGCGCGCCGCGAGCTCGTCGACCGTGTGGGGCAGCTCGAGATTCTCGCTCATCCACGCCATCGTCTCGCTCAGACTGTCCGACGTGCACGCGACCACCGGCTGTTCGATGAACTGCCGCTGTCCCCCGTCGCGTTGCGGCGGCACGACCATCCTCCGGGCGATCGTATTGGCGACGGTGGAACCGAGCTCCCGGCGGACCACGTGCAGGCAGGCGTCGATGCCTGCCGCGGTGCCCGCACTGGTGACGAGGTTGCCCTCGTCGACGAACAGGACGTCGGGGTCGACGGTTGCCGTCGGGAACCGGGTGGCCAGTTCGTCGACGTACTCCCAGTGGGTGGTGCACTTGCGTCCGGCCAGCAGTCCCGCCTCGCCGAGCAGGAATACACCCGAGCACAGGCTGAGGACGATGGCACCGGCATTCGCGGCCGCACGCACCGCGTCGAGCGCCTCCACCGGGAAGTCGGACTGCGCCCCCGGCGGCGGGACGACGACGAGATCCGCGTCGCGCAGGAAGTCCAGCCCGAAGTCGGCGGAGAGTGTCAGTCCCGGTGTGATCGACGCGAGCGGTTCGCCGGGACGGATCCCGCAGATCCGGAAGTCGAACGGCGGAACCCCGTGTTCGGTGCGGTCGATTCCGAACACTTCACAGACCACCCCGAACTCGAACATCGAGACACGGTCGAGGAGGAGCGTCGCGACCTTGGAGATCATGACCCCAGTCTAATTGGCGACATCTTGTCGGACCATGTCGAAACGGCCAGTCATTCGCGGACCGGCCCACAGATCGACACGAGCGCACGCGCCAGCGTGGCCTGATGCAGCGGGTCGAGGCGTTGTTCGGCCGCCACCGCGACCGTGGCGTCGACGAGCGCGGGCACGCACCCCGGACCGGCGAGCACGGCCTCCTGTTCGCGCAGCTGCAGGAGTATGTCCGAGTTCTGGCGGTCGATCACCGGACGAACCTGTGACAGGTCGGGCCGGACAGTCGGCGCCGCACCGGGCGCGACGCTCCACCAGGCGAAGAGGGCCCGCTGCACCTCCTTGTTGGCCTCGATCTGGTCCCGGAAGACCTGCTGCACCCGCGCCGCGCTCAGGCCCTCGTCGGCGGCCTGCGTGGCGACCGCATTCAGAACCTGCGCCTCGCGCGCGGGATCGTCGATCGGTGACGGGGTGCCCCACTTGGCCGCCGCCACCGCGTCGGCCGTGGCGAGGCGCAGCGAGACCGCCCGGGCGATCGGTTCCAGTGGTCGGGTCTGCGCACCCGCGGGCGCGGTACCGCCTGCCGTCAGTAGCCCGAGCATCACCGCGGCGACGGCCGCGCGGCGGGCGAGTGCTGGCCGGACCGTGGTCATGGTGCGAGTGTAGGGCCGGTCAGTCGTCCAGCCCGGCGACTCCGCGTTTCCAGTACCCGGTGAACAGCGAATCCATCCGGTCCCGGCTCCACGCGCGCAGAGGCTTGATGTCGGTCGCCTCGCCTGCCGCGAACAGGAAGGAGCGGCCGTCGGGCAGATCGAGCGACTGCACCGTCGACGCCACGGCGGACTCGCTGCCGTCGCGCACGAGCCACGTCACGTCCACGTTCTCGCGCACGGCCAGCGGGTAACCGTGCTCGACGTCGTCGTCGGTCTCGATCACGACGTGCGCCGAGACGTCGGCCGGGGATTCGTCGAGCCACCGCGCGACCGCCGGAAGCGCGGTGGAATCGACCGCGAAGACGTAGTGGTCGAAGTTGTGGGCGAATGCCTTCGCGCCGGGCGGTCCGGCGATGGTCACGTCGTCACCGATCGCGACCGTCCTTACCCAGGAGGACGCGAGCCCGCCCTCGTGCAGCACGAAGTCGAGGTCGAGTTCGCGGGCGTCGGCGTCGTAGCGGCGGACGGTGTATTTCCGCGTGGTCGGGAGCGGTCGCGGCCAGTCGAGCATCATCGCGTCGTTCACCACCGGGACGCGGCGGGTGCCGTCCGGATCGGGGAACACGAGCTTGACGTGATCGTCGGCCTGGTAGGTGTGGAATCCGTCGAGTCCGGGGCCCCCGAGCGTCAGACGCACCATGCGGGGTGTGACGTACTCGCGTGCACGGACCGTGACCGTGCGGACTCCGATCGGGTATCCGATGCGTGCGGTTCCCTCACCGGTCCGGTGGTGGGATGCGACGCGACCGCGCGGGTCGAGACGTTCACGGGCTCCGGGATCGAGGGCAGTCATGAAGTAAGGGTAACCTCACCCGGTTCTGGTCCGCACAGCAGCGTGCCCCGGACTCTTCCGAATCCGGGGCACGCTATTTCTGTATTTGTACTTGTGGAGCCTAGGAGATTCGAACTCCTGACATCTGCCTTGCAAAGGCAGCGCTCTACCAACTGAGCTAAGGCCCCGTTACCTCGTGCCACACCTCATTGCCGCGAAGCAACTTGGACAGTCCGATCGCCACCAGCACTCCGGCTCCCACAAACAGGAGGACCTTCATGCGAATGACCTTTCACCGGCACCAGGAGTGGGCCTAGGAGGACTTGAACCTCCGACCTCTTCGTTATCAGCGAAGCGCTCTAACCGCCTGAGCTATAGGCCCCTGAAGTCTGGAAACTCATCTCGCGCAGTTCCCTGAACCGAGTCGGAAGATTACCCCACCGGACCGGCAACTACCAAAACCGGTCCGGCGAGACGGTCTTTTCCCAGCTCAGCCCTCGTCGTTTTCCGCGTTCAGTCCCGGTCGGCGAGCGTCACTTCGACGCCCCCGACGAGGTCGGAACACAGGTTGTAGATGAAGGCGCCGATCGTCGCCAGTGCGGTGAACAACACCATGTTCGCGAGACCGATGACGGCGGCGTATCCGAAGACCTGCCCGGCCGTCACGAGCCCGTCAGAGCTCGACTCCGCGACGATATCGGTGAACGCGTTGTTCAGCCGGTCCCACACGCCCATCCCGTCCAGGACGACGTACAGCAGGCCGACGGCCACCATCCACACGAAGAACAGCGACACCGAAATGACGGACGAGATCTTCAGCGTCGACCACGGATCGATCTTGCGGACCTGCACCGTCGCCCGGAGAGCCTCGCCCTCCTCGACCCGCTGCGGGGCCACGGCGACCTTCGGCTGCTGACCCGCGGCCGCTGCCCCGGGCAACGGGTGCTTGGCCTCGGACAGGTCCGGCATGTCCTTGGGGAGCACGTCCCGGTTGATGTGCCGGGTGGGTCCGTCGATCGCGGACGCCTTCGCCTTCGCGGCCTCCCGCTGAGTCACGGCACCGGCGGCTGCACCGGACACCGCACCGACCGCTGCCGTGGCCGCGGTCGAGGACGGTGTGCGATCGGGCCCCTCCTTGGGCGCGGGCTGACCCTTCGCCGGCGCCGACGGGTTCTGTGCGGGCGCCTTCTGGGTGGGCACGGCCTGGGTGGGAGCACCCCCGTTCTGCGCGCCCTGGGGTCGCTGACCCTGCGCCTGGGGCTGCTGCGTCTTCTGCGTCGGCGCGGTCTGCGGTTTCTGGACGTCCTGACCGGCGGGAGCCTTCGCTGCCGCGGCACCCGCCGCAGCCGCTGTTGCCGAGCCGTTGGCCGGGTTCGGCTGCCCCTCCGGGCGCGACTGCTTGGCACCGGCCCCGCCCTGCACGGGACGCTTCAGGTTGGTCTGCGGCTCACGCTGCATTCCCCGCTGCCACGGCGGAGCCTGATTTCCCCGGATGGACTCGGTGGGAGCACCGCCCGCGGGAGCCCGGTTGCCGGACGCCTGCTGCGGCGGGCCCTGATGCCCGGGAGCCTGCTGATTCGGAGCGTGACCCTGCTGCGACGGCGGCACGGGCCTGCCCTGCGGGGTCTGCGTGCGCGGACCCTGATGCTGGGGCGTCGACGGCGACCGGGCCGGATCGGCCGGAGCCTGCCGATCCGGTCGCCCGTCGGGAGCACCACCCGGCCGGGCAGCCGGCCCCGCCTGAGCGGGGCCACGACCGGCTGACGCCTGCGGCCCCTGCGGCGCGGAACCCTGCTGCGGGTTCGGTCGCGCCGACCCGTTCTGGGGAGTGCGGGAGGCCTGCTGCTCGGATGGCGCCTGATTGGCGGAACCCGGGTTCTGCCGGTCACTGCCTGGCTGGTTGGGAGTGCTCACTAGGACTCCTTAGCTCCTTTGCCGCTGCTGTCGGCGTTGTCGTCGGGTTCGTCCGGTTCGTCGGCATTGCGCGCGATCGCGAGCAGGGTGTCGCCTTCCCCGAGGTTCATCAAACGAACCCCCTTGGTCTGCCGACCGGCCTTGCGGACCTGCTTGGCGGCGGTGCGGATGACACCACCGCCCGACGTGATCGCGTAGAGCTCGTCGTCGTCGTTCACGATGAGCGCTCCGACCAGGGTGCCACGTTTCCGGTCGTACTGGATCGTGAGTACACCCTTTCCGCCGCGACCCTGGACCGGGTAGTCCTCCATGCCGGTGCGCTTCGAGTAGCCACCCGACGTCGCCACCAGCAGATAGGTGCCTTCACGCACCACGTTCAGCGACAGCAGTTCGTCGTCACCGTTGAATCGCATGCCCTGGACGCCGGACGTGGCGCGGCCCATCGGACGCAGCGCCTCGTCGGTGGCGGAGAAGCGGATCGACTGTCCCTGCGCGGAGACGAGCAGCAGGTCGTCGTCGGAGGAGCAGAGGACCGCGCCGACCAGTTCGTCCTCACCGCGCAGGTTGATGGCGACGATGCCGCCGCTGCGGTTCGAGTCGAAGTCGGTGAGCTTGGACTTCTTCACCAGACCGTTGCGGGTGGCGAGAACCAGGTAGGGGGCGTCCTCGTACGTCTTGATCTGGATGACGCTCTGGATGCGCTCGTCGGGCTGGAACGCGAGCAGATTGGCCACATGCTGCCCGCGGGCCGTGCGGCTCGCCTCCGGCAGCTCGTACGCCTTGGCCCGGTACACGCGGCCCTTCGTGGTGAAGAACAGCAGCCAGTCGTGCGTGGAGCTGACGAAGAAGTGCGAGACGATGTCGTCCTGCTTCAGCCCGGCGCCCTGCACGCCCTTGCCGCCGCGCTTCTGCGAGCGGTACAGGTCGGTCTTGGTGCGCTTGGCGTAGCCGGTCTCGGTGATCGTGACGACGACGTCCTCGCGGGCGATCAGATCCTCGTCGGCCACGTCGCCGTCGGCCGCGATGATGCGGGTCCGGCGGTCGTCGCCGTGCTTGTCGACGATCTCCTTGAGCTCGTCACGGACGATCCGGCGCTGACGCTCGGGCTTCTCGAGGATGTCCTTGAGGTCGGCGATCTCCCGCTCGATCTCGGCGAGTTCGTCGATGATCTTCTGACGCTCGAGGGCGGCGAGGCGACGCAGCTGCATCGCGAGGATCGCGTCGGCCTGGATCTCGTCGACGGTGAGGAGCTCGATCAGGCCTGCCCGCGCGATGTCGACGGTCTGCGACGCCCGGATCAGCGCGATGACCTCGTCGAGGGCGTCGAGCGCCTTCACCAGTCCGCGCAGGATGTGAGCGCGTTCCTCGGCCTTGCGGAGCAGGTACTCGGTGCGCCTGCGGATGACCTCGACCTGGTGGGCGACGTAGAGCCGGATCATCTGGTCGAGGCGCAGGGTGCGCGGCACGCCGTCGACGATGGACAGCATGTTGCAGCCGAAGCTGGTTTGCAGCTGGGTGTGCTTGTACAGGTTGTTGAGCACGACCTTCGCGACCGCGTCACGCTTGACGGTGACGACGATGCGCATACCCGCGCGGTCCGAGGACTCGTCGTGGATGTCGGAGATGCCGGCGATCTTCGCGTCGCGCACCTGCTCGGCGATCGACGTGATCAGGTTGTCCGGGTTCACCTGGTACGGCAGCTCGGTGATGACGATCGTGGTGCGCCCCTTGGCGTCCTCCTCGATCTCCACCACACCGCGCATGCGGACCGAACCGCGTCCGGTGGTGTAGGCGTCGTGGATGCCCTGGCCGCCGACGATCAGGCCGTGCGTCGGGAAGTCGGGTCCCTTGACGCGTTCCATGACCGCGGTGAGGGTGGACTCCTCGTCGGCTTCCCAGTTCTCGAGCGCCCAGTAGATGGCCTCGGCGACCTCGCGCAGGTTGTGCGGCGGGATGTTGGTGGCCATACCGACGGCGATGCCGCCGGAACCATTGATCAACAGGTTGGGGATACGGCTGGGGAGAACTGACGGTTCCTGTGTACGACCGTCGTAGTTCGGGGTGAAATCGACCGTCTCGTGGTCGATCTCACGCAGCATTTCCATGGCCAGCGGAGTGAGCCGGCACTCGGTGTATCGCATCGCGGCGGCGCCGTCGTTGCCGCGGGAACCGAAGTTGCCCTGGCCGTCGACGAGCGGGTACCGCAGCGACCACGGCTGGGCCATGCGGACGAGCGTGTCGTAGATCGAGGCGTCGCCGTGGGGGTGGTAGTTACCCATCGTCTCGGCGACCGGTCGCGCAGACTTCACATAACCGCGATCGGGCCGGTAACCGTTGTCGTACATCGCGTACAGAACGCGGCGGTGCACCGGCTTGAGGCCGTCTCGCACGTCGGGCAGCGCACGACCCACGATCACGCTCATCGCGTAATCGATGTAGCTGCTCTGCATCTCCTGCTGAATGTCGACGGGCTCGATGCGGTCGTGCCCCGGTCCCTCCGGCGGCAACGTTGTGTCAGTCATGAGCTCCTTCTTCTACTCGGCTTGACGTCTCCTCGCGGACTCGCGGTCCTGCACGACGTCGCGCAACCACCCGAGTCTATAGGTGCAGGTCAGCTGTGAGGGTGAAGGACTCGGGTGCGCTCATGAATCGGTGCCGCCGGAGTCGTCCGATCTACTGGAGTTCGAGCTCCCGGCCCTGGGTTTCGGCGGCGAGGGATTCGGCGGCGAGCATGTCGGCCTCGAGTTCGAGCTCGGCGGCGACGCGGTCGGGCGCCATCAGCAGGGCGGTGATCGGGATCGTGACCACGAGCATGCCCAGCACGAAGACGGGGAACAGGATCGAGAACACCTCGAGCCCGTCCGGGCGCGCCACGGCCAGGTCGACGGTGGCGCTCAGCCCGAACACGCCGGTGTAGTGCATGGCCACCAGTCCGGCGGCCACGACCACCGACGCCACGAGTCGCAGCGTGCGGGACTCGAGGGCCGAGATCGACCACATGATTCCGGCGCCGACGACCAGGCCGATCACGGCCGACGCTGCCGTCAGCAGGATGTCGGAGTCCACGGAACCCTGGATCTCGAGGGAGGCGACGATCGCGAGGTCCATTCCGGTGAAGCCGACGCCGAGGAGCACCGCACCGCCGGCGAGACGGCCGATCTCCACCGACGCGCTCGGCAGCCGGTGTTTCGTCGGCGGCGGGCTGATGATCAGCAACGCCACCGCGGCGGCCGCGACGGGCACCACGAACGAGACCGCGATCCACAGGACGTCGTAGCGCACCACGCTGCCGTAGACCTCGAACCCGACCATCGCGATGTAGTGCGGCAGCCAGGCGCCGATGCCGCCGATGGACAGCGCACCCCAGGCCAGCCAGAGGTACCGCTGCCTCGGGTTCGGCGCGGTCACCGCCTTGCGGGCGCTGGCGATCCCGACGAAGACGCCGATGAACGCCGTGACCGCGGCGAGGGCGACGATCCACGTGCCCATGGAGAAGTGCTGCAAGTCGTCCGACATGTTTCGAATCCTCAGTACGCGGCCGTGTGAAGCTTGGTCAGTGCGTATTCGGTGATCGCGACCAGAGCGCGTTTCGCCGATTCCCGGTCACGCGCGTCGATCGGGATGATCGGCACGTCCTCGGAGATCGCGAGGGCCGCGCGGATGTCCTCGATGGGGTAGCGCGGGGCGTCGTCGAATTCGTTGATCGCGACGAGGAACGGCAGTTGCCGGGCCTCGAAGAAGTCGACGGCCGCGAAACTCTCGTCCAGCCGGCGGGTGTCGATCAGGACGATCGCACCGATCGCACCGCGGATCAGGTCGTCCCACATGAACCAGAACCGGTGCTGACCGGGGGTACCGAACAGGTACAGCACCAGGTCGTCGGCCAGGCTGATGCGACCGAAGTCCATGGCGACGGTGGTCGTGCCCTTCTGCGGTGTCGCAGCCAGGTTGTCGACGCCGTCGCTGGCGTTGGTCACGAGCGCCTCGGTGCGCAGCGGGACGATCTCGGAGACAGCCCCCACCAGCGTGGTCTTACCGACGCCGAACCCGCCGGCGATCACGATCTTGGTCGAGGTCACCCGATTGCGGGGATCAGATTTCGCGAAGTCCACTGAGGACCCTTTCGATGAGTTCACGACGTTCGGAGTCGGTCGAGTCTTCCTTCAGGGTGGCCAGGATCTGCAGATGACCGGCCTCGACCAGGTCGGCGACCAGGACGCGTGCCACTCCGAGGGGTACGCCCACCCGGGCGGCGATCTCGGCGACCGAAGGCGACTGCTGACACAACGCGACGATCGCGGCGTTGACGTCGTCGAGTTCCCACTGCCGGTCCACCGACTGCGGCAGTGCCTGAATCAACGCTTCGAGCGCGAGCTCGACCGCAGGCCGGGTCCGGCCCGACGTCAGCGAGTACGGGCGCACGATGTTCGGGCCCGGCTGCTCCGAGTGGTGGTCGTTCATGGGCATGGGCTGGTCAGAGACCCTGCGGGGTGCGGGCCGTGGCCTGTACCGATGCGCCGACGCGGTCGACCAGGATCGCCATCTCGTAGCCGACCTGTCCGATGTCGCACTCGGCGTCCGTGAGGGTCGCGAGGTGCGAGCCGTCGCCGACGCTCATGAGCAGCAAATACCCGTGCTGCATTTCGACCACCGACTGCAGCACTCCGCCGCCTTCGAACAACCGGGACACACCGGCCGACAGGCTGGCCAACCCAGAGGTGACCGCGGCCAGCTGCTCGGCCCGGTCGATCGGGAGATGGGCGCTGGCTGCCATCAGGAGACCGTCCGCCGACACGAGCACGGCGTGGGAGACACCGGGCACGTCACTGGCGAAGTTCGACACCAACCAGTCGAGCGGTCGCGTGACGTCGGATCCATGAGCGGTGTTCATCGGTCTCCTTCAATGCTGTTACGTTCCGCGAGCCTCGTGGCCCTGCCGTTTCGGACGCCCTGCTGGTGACGACTGAGATTGGCGCGAATTGTCTCAGGGTCACGCACCCGGCGCAGTGTCCCCGTATTGTGCGCGCCTTCGACCGTGCCGGGAACCAGTCGGTCGCCGGGACGCCGCTTCGGCAGTCCGATCTCCGGGTCGACCTCGACGGGAGTCTCGCTGATCCGTTCGGCGGCGGACCATCCGGCGTCGCCGGCGGAATGCCAGACGCCGGGTGCGCCCTCGGCGCCGGTCGGATCGGTCAGCCAGTCGGACACCATGTCGGAGAAGATCGGGGTACCGCCGCCGGGCCTGGGTGTGGCCTCGGCCGACGGCGGATCGATCCGCGACTGGAAGAACGACGCGGTCTTCGCCGAGTTGGTGCGGTAGCGGTGCCGGACCGGTGCCTGATCGTCGCCGTTCGACGACGTGGGCGCCGGCTGTTCCGCGGTCCGCGCCGCGATGCGGTTCTCGCTTCGTGGTGCGTGCGGTGCGTGCTGCGGCTGCGATTCCGCCGGTGCCGTCTCCGGGGTCGCCGCCTGCGGACGCCGCACGGGCAGCTTCGGCATCGCCCCGGATCCGCGGACGTTGACGGTGTCCTGGGACTGCGCGGCCGGGGCACCGGCCGACGATCCCGCGCCGGCCGCGATGCCACTGGCACCGGGCTGACGTCGGGGCAGGCTCGTGCCCGACGCCGTCGTCACCGCGCCCGCAGGTGCCGGGCTCGGCGGGGGCGTGGACGGGGTGCGGGTCGGCAGTCCGTTTCGGGTTGCCGGCTTCTGCTGTCCGTTGTCCGTGCGCGGTGCCGGGGCCGCGGGTGCCGGAATGGCGGTGCGGACCGGCGCCGCGGGAATCCTCCGCTGCGGTCCGGTGTCCTGCCGGGCAGCCTGCGACACGATCAGCGCATTCGGGATGTGGATGCTCACGGTCACACCCGGGTTGCGGGCGGTGTCGAACGTCGACCGCAGGCGCACGGTCAGGCCGTGACGCTTCGCGAGGCGGCTCACGACGAACAGACCCATGTGGCGGGCGGTCTCGGGACCGACCTCACCACCCGACGCCAGACGCTCGTTGACGGCGCGCATGTCGTCGGCCGGGATACCGATACCGCGGTCCGCGATCTCGAGCAGCACCCCGCCGTCCACGGCGCGAGCGAAGCTGAACGTCACCGAAGTGTCGGGCGGCGAGGCGCGCAGCGAGTTGTCGACGAGTTCGGCGAGCAGGTGCACGACGTCCGTGACGACGGTGCCGCTGAGCGCGCCTTCGGGAGTCGCACCCATCTGCACACGCTGGTAGTCCTCGACCTCGGAGATAGCGGCACGCAGCACGTCGCCGAGCGGGATCGGCGCCGCCTGCGAACGACGCACGCGGGTACCGGCCAGAATCAGCAGGTTCTCACCGTTCCGGCGCATACGCGCCGCCAGGTGGTCGAGCCGGAACAGGCTCTCGAGTCGCTTCGGATCTTTTTCCTCGAACTCGAGATTCTCGATCAGGCCGAGTTGCTGGTCGACGAGCGACTTGCTTCGGCGCGCGAGGGTTTCGAACATGTCGTTGATCTGCAGGCGCAGTTGCGCCTGCTCACCGGCGAGCTTGAGCGCCTGCCCGTGGATGTCGTCCACGGCGCGGGCGAGCTGGCCGATCTCCTCGGAGGAGTGCACGGCCACCGGCTCGAACGACAGTGCCCGCGGATCGTCACTGGCCTTGATCTGCTCGATCGCCTCCGGAAGGTCGCGGCGCGCAGCCTTCAGCGCGCCGTACCGCAGGCGGCGGATCGGACCGATCAGCGACCGCGACACGAGGAGCGCGAGGACGAGGGCGGCGAGCAGGGTTCCGAGGACGATCGCCGTGTCACGCAGCGCGGCGGACCGGGTCTCGGCCGCACGGACCTGCACGGTGGACGCGATGTCGTTCGCCGCTTCGCTGGTCAGTTCCTGGTAGACGTCACGGCTCGCGATGAGCGAGGAGCGCAGCTGCAGGATGGGCAGCATTCCGCCGCGCGCCGCGTCCGCCAGGCCCTGGTCGATGAGGGCGTTGCGGTCGTTGATGTTGTTTCGCAGCGTCTCGAGACGGGCATCACCCTTGGGGTAGTACCGGTCGAGGACGTCGAGGAGGCTCGATTCGGCGCCGGCGGCCGCGACGACGGCCGAGGTGGGAATGTCACCCGTGCGGGCCTTCTCCCGTCCGTCGGGACCGGCGTAGACGTCCTTCACGATCACGAGGCCCATGGCCTGCTCGAACAGACGACGCTGCGCCTGCCACGCGTTGGTCAGCTGGTAGCCCTTGTCGACGACTTCGCTGTCCTCGATGGGACGCACGATGTCGTCCACTTCGCGGATGAAGTCCGCGGCGAACGCGCGCTGGCGTTCCGCGAGCAGGTCGGTGGCGACGCCCGGGGAATCCATCAGATTCAGGAGGGCGCGGCCGTCCGAGACGGTCTGGTTGATGGAACTCGCGACGGCGGGATCCAGCTCGGGGTTCCGGGCCTCCTCGGACACGTCGTTCATCAAGGATTCCGCGTCCTCGCGGTCCTGCTTGGTGAGGGTGCCCGAGGCGTAACCACTGGTCACGGTACCCATCGAGGCCTCGAGGGCCACGATGTCCGGGACGACGACGATCTGGTCGGCCGCCTCGGTGAAGTGGACGGCGTTACTCAGCTCGCCCTGCACACGGAGCCCGCCGAGCACCATGGCGACGGTGACGGGAACTGCGAGAACCGCGGTGACCTTCCACCGCAGGCCCCAACCCTCGATATCCCAGAACTTTGCCCGGGGCGGCGAATCGTCGCTCATCCCACGCTTCCTTTCCAACCACTCATAGCTTGTCGCTCTGTGCTCGTGACCGCGCCTGCGGCAGGACAGTCGTACCGGCCCGGACGACACGCGTCGACAGAGGAAAGTGATCGATCAGTTGCGCTGTGCGCAGCGCTGCCCGACGCACCGATTTCCGAATGTAACGAGTTCATCACATCCCCATGGGGAACGTTCTTACCACAGAAATTCCCCGATCCTTACTTCCAAGTAACATGCGCACCACCGATCCCAGACGTTGCCGTCGCGGGGGGATCAGCGGACCAGGCTACACAGAATCGCGGTTCACAGTCGAGGACGGATTTCCGCGTCACCCGGTTCTGTAACCGGCCCAGACGGGTGCAGCCACCGGGGTCTTCCGACCGCCGGTGGCTGCACGATATCCGTAATCTCTTGTGCCGGATACCTAGACGTCGAGGAAGCGGACGTCCTTGGCGTTACGGGTGATGAAGCTACGCCGGGCCTCGACGTCCTCACCCATGAGAACGCTGAACAGCTCGTCGGCTGCGGCCGCGTCGTCGAGCGTCACCAGACGCAGAACGCGCACCGTCGGATCCATGGTGGTCTCCCACAGTTCCTTGGCGTTCATCTCGCCGAGACCCTTGTAACGCTGGATGCCGTCGTCCTTGTTGATCTTCTTGCCGGACTCGAGACCGGCCTTGACCAGGACGTCGCGCTCGCGGTCGGAGTACGCGAACTCCGGGTCGCTGCGCTGCCACTTCAGCTTGTACAGCGGGGGCTGTGCCAGGTAGACGTGACCGTGCTCGACGAGCGGGCGCATGAAGCGGAACAGCAGCGTGAGCAGCAGCGTTGCGATGTGCTGGCCGTCGACGTCGGCGTCGGCCATCAGCACGATCTTGTGGTACCGCAGCTTCGCGATGTCGAATTCGTCGTGGATGCCCGTGCCGAACGCGGTGATGATCGACTGGACTTCCGTGTTCTTCAGCACACGGTCGATGCGTGCCTTCTCGACGTTGATGATCTTTCCGCGCAGCGGCAGGATCGCCTGGTACATCGAGTCGCGGCCGGACTTGGCCGAGCCGCCTGCGGAGTCGCCCTCCACGATGTAGATCTCGGACTTGCTCGGATCGTTGGACCGGCAGTCGGCGAGCTTGCCCGGCAGACCGCCGAGGTCGGTGGCGCTCTTGCGGCGCACCAGTTCGCGGGCCTTGCGGGCGGCGACGCGGGCCTGCGCCGACGACACCGCTTTGTTCACGATGGTCTTCGCGTCGGCCGGGTTCGCCTCGAACCAGTGCGACAGGTGCTCGTTGCTCGCCTTCTGGACGAACGACCGGACCTCGGTGTTACCGAGCTTCGTCTTCGTCTGACCCTCGAACTGCGGTTCACCGACCTTCACGGAGATGATCGCCGCGAGGCCCTCACGGATGTCGTCACCGGTGAGCTTCGGGTCCTTCTCCTTGAGGAGCTTCTTGTCGAGCGCGTACTTGTTGACCGTCGCCGTCAGAGCGGAACGGAAGCCCTCTTCGTGGGTGCCGCCCTCGTGGGTGTTGATGGTGTTCGCGAACGTGTGGACCGACTCCGAGTAACCGGAGTTCCACTGCATCGCGATCTCGAGTTCGTGGCCGGTGCCCTTCGCGGTGAAACCGACGACGGAGTTGTGGATCGGCTGCTTCGTGCGGTTGATGTGCCGCACGTAGTCCTCGAGGCCGCCCGGGTAGTGGTAGACGCGGGTCTTCACCTTGTGCACGGCAGGCGCATCCGCCTCGGCGGACTCGTCCTCGGCGGTTTTCGGCGCGTCCGCGACCTGACTGACGACCTCTTCGGTGACCTCGGCGTCGCTGACGCGCTCGTCGGTGAGGGTGATCGTCAGGCCCTTGTTGAGGAAGGCCATCTCCTGGAGGCGGCGCGCGACCGTCTCGAAGCTGTAGACCGTGGTCTCGAAGATGTTCGGGTCGGCCCAGAACGTGACCGTGGTGCCCGTCTCCTTGGTGGCCTCGCCCTTGACGAGTTCACCCGGCTTCGAGTCGGTGTA
Source organism: Rhodococcus sp. A14 (assembly GCF_011603105.1). Taxonomy (NCBI): domain Bacteria; kingdom Bacillati; phylum Actinomycetota; class Actinomycetes; order Mycobacteriales; family Nocardiaceae; genus Rhodococcus; species Rhodococcus sp. A14. The sequence continues at coordinate 75,760 of NZ_JAAOQS010000020.1, forward strand.
GGTCTGGTTCCATTGGAAGCCGTCGCGCTTGATGTCGACGTCGAGCCGGGTGGACAGCGCGTTGACGACGGAGATACCGACACCGTGCAGACCGCCGGACACGGCGTAGGAGTCGGAGTCGAACTTGCCGCCGGCGTGGAGCTGGGTGAGGACGACCTCGACGGTGGGGACACCGGAGGCGTGCATCCCGACGGGGATGCCTCGACCGTCGTCGACGACCCGAACGCCACCGTCCTCGAGAAGGGTGATCTCGACCTTGCTGGCGTGGCCGGCCATGGCCTCGTCGACGGAGTTGTCGACGACTTCCCAGATCAAATGGTGGAGACCGCGTTCACCGGTGGAACCGATGTACATACCCGGTCGCTTACGAACGGCTTCGAGTCCCTCGAGGACGGTGATGGAAGAAGCGCCGTAGTCCTTGCTGGAGGTGCTTTTGTCTGACTTCTGGGCAGCCACGGGTGGGTAGCTCTCCTTCTCCGTCCAATGCCCGACGCAGGCGCCCACCGCCCTGGTCGGGCACGCGGGAGACGAGAATCGGGAATCTTGCCGCTAGTTACCTCGGCCATCTTACTGGTACGTCAGCGCCAGGAGCGTGCTATGACACCCCTGAGCGCCCCGTAGACGAATTTTCAGGGCGTCTCGGGAGTGAAAACCTAGGCCGAAGCGCTCTTGGACGGGCCGTCCGAGAGATCCGCCCACTGCCGGTCCTCGACGTCCAGCACGAACTCCGCGGCAAGTTGTGCGATGTCCTCGGCGTGGGAGATCGGCGACCAGTGCCCGGCGTCGACCTCTCGACGGCGCAGGTCGGGTGCCCATTTCTCGGTGTCCTCGTAGCCGACGGGCCGCACCGCCTTGTCGTTCTTGTTGAGGATCAGTTGGACGGGGACGTCGGTGTACCGCTCGCGCGGCCTCAGCAGACTCGTGCGGATGTTGGCGCGGTACAGCTTGAGACCGTTGACCATGTCGTCCGCCAGCGTCGGCGCCGGACGCACCAGCGCGGGATCGAGGCGGTCGAAGAACTTCAGGAACGCCGGCCAGTGCCGGGAGAACCAGAGCCGCAGCGGCAGCGTCGCCAGGCCCGGAATCTGGAACAGGACGGTGTAGCCGGACGCGACGGCCTGCGCGAGCGGCCCGCCGAAGCTGCGGTCCGAGATGCGGCGGCGCAGCCACTTGCCGAGGTGATCGAGGTTGGGGCCCGAGACCGAGGTGAACGACGCGATCCGCTCGCGGGCTCCCGGTTCGCAGACCGCCTCCCATGCCTCCACCGATCCCCAGTCGTGGGCCAGCACGTGCACCGGCCGGCCCGGGCTCACGGCATCGATCACCGCGAACAGGTCACCGGCCAGGGCGGGCAGCCGGTAGTCCTCGACCCGGGTGGGCACGGTGCTCCGGCCTGCGCCGCGGCTGTCGTAGCTGACCACCCGGAACCGCTCCGTCAGGAAGGGCACCACCCGGCTCCACAGGTCGTGGGTGTCGGGCCAGCCGTGCACGAGCACGATCGTCTCGCCGTCGGGGTTGCCCTTCTCGAACACGGCGAGTTCGACGGAACCGTTGGTGATCCGCCGGGCGGTACCGGATGTGGATGGAGTCATGGTGGGTCCTCTGGTCGTCGTGCGGGTTCGGGTTTGACGGTGGGAACTACAGATCGAGGACGAGACGGCCCCGGTCGGCGCGGGACACGCAGATCAGCATCTCGTTCTCCTGCTCGGCGTCGGTGAGCCGCGTCTCGCGGTGATCCGGGGTGCCGGAGAGCACCTTCACCCTGCAGGTGCCACAGAAGCCCTGCTGGCACGAATATCCCACTCCGGGCATCGTCTTCTTGATCACCATCAGTGCGGATTCGTCGGCGGGCACGGTGAGCACCTCACCCGTGCTGACGAGCTGCACTTCGAATTCGGTGCCGTCGAGCACCGGCGGCGCCCCGAACCGCTCGAAATGCAATGCGGTGGCCGGGCTTCCGGGGAACGCACGGCGCACCGACTCCAGCATCGGCGTCGGACCGCAGCAGTAGACGGCACCGCCCGGCGCGGCGCGCCCCAGCAACTCCTCGGCGGTCGGCAGTCCGAACTCGTCGTCGGGACGGATGAAAACCCGTGACCGGTCGAACGTTTCGATCTCGTCGAGGAACGGCATCGACTCCCGTGACCGGCCGGAGTACACGAACTGCCAGTCCATTCCGAGTTCGCGCGCCGCCCGGACCATCGCGAGGATCGGCGTGATGCCGATGCCGCCCGCGACGAAGAGCGCGCTCCCTTCGCCGACGAAGGGAAACCCGTTGCGGGGGCCGCGAACCGTCACCGGGGCACCCGGTTCGAGCGCGTGCATCTCGAGGGATCCGCCACCGCCGTCGGGGATCCGGCGAACGGCGACACTGTAGCCCGTGCGGTCCGCCGGGTCCCCGCACAGCGAGTACTGACGTCGCAGCCCGGACGGCAGGTGGAAATCGAGATGCGAACCCGGCTGCCACGCAGGGAGTTCCGCGCCGTCCTCGGCTTCGAACCGCAACTGGACGACGTTCTCGTCCCGTGCGACGACGTCACGCTGGGAGACAACCATTTTCATCGCCACGTCCGGGTTGTGACCGGCGACGCCCGGGTTGTACTCGTACGCGGTGAGAACACCGAGGTACTTGGCAGCGACGGCCTCGGTGATCCGCATCGCGCGGTCAGGGCGCGGTCGCCCCTTGATGTCCGGGGGAGCGTCGTAGCGGGGCAGTCCCTGCCCGGTGAGCACCTCCCGCACCTGCGACAGCTTCATCGCTCGGCCGCCTGAGCTGCCGGCGAGGACGCCAGGTACTTCACGGCCTGCGCCGTCGAACCCTCGTTGCTCGGGTGGTACGAACGCGTGAAGTACGTCGACATCCGCTTGCCGAGTTCCCGGGCCGTCGGGAGGGTGCCACGCTTGCCTGCCGCGAAGAAATCGGTCAGGTGCGGTTTGCGCCGGTGCGCCGACCACTGGGCGAGCTCCGGATCGTTGCGCATGAGGAAACGGGTGCCGCGCACCCACAGCCACACGATGACCGGGGTGACGATCACCTGGGTGCGGATCCGCCGGGACTCACGCTTGTCGAAGTACCGCATGACGTCGTAGGCCACGGAGCGGTGCTCCACCTCCTCGGCACCGTGCCAGCGCAGCAGGTCGAGCATCGTCGGATGCATGCCGGAGCGGTCGAGTCCCTCGGCATTGAGGACCCAGTCGCCGAGGAACGCGGTGATGTGCTCGATGGCGGCGATGACCGCCAGCCGCTCGATCAGGTAGTTCTTCTCCCGCAGACCGGTCAGCGGTCGCGGTCCGAGGATCTTGGAGAAGGTCCATTCCATCTGCTCGGTGAAGGGCGTCGGATCGAGACCCTTCTCCTTCAGGTGCGCCAGCACGCCGGTGTGGGCGTTGGCGTGCATCGCCTCCTGGCCGATGAACCCGACGACGTCGTCGCGGAGCCGCTCGTCCTCGATCAGCGGCAGTGCCTCTTTGAACGTCTCGACGAACCACTCCTCACCGGCGGGCAGCAGAAGGTGCAGGACGTTGAGGACGTGCGTGCCGAACGGGTCGCCCGGGATCCAGTGCATGGGGAGGTTCGACCAGTCGAACTCCACGTTCCTGGCCTGCAACAGGATGTGGTCCGGTTCGGGGATCGCGTTCCGGGGTGCAGTCGGGGCGGACATCTCATTACTCCTTCGTGCCGGCGGCTGCGCCACGACGAAGGCTTGTGGCACAGTTCACTCGAAAACTTGGAGTAACTGTAACACCGGGTAATAGACAAAACTAGGGACCGAACGTCCGCTCCGGCCTATCCGTAGGTGTCCCGAGGTCCGCGCCCCCGGATGTGCCGTTCGCCTTTTCGCCAGCTCGGGGCGGTCGGACCGGTGATCCGCAACGACTTCACGACGCCGTCGCCGACGGCCGCAGCAATCTTCGCGAGAATCTGCGACTGCATCATCCGAAGCTGCGTCGCCCAGGCCGTCGACTCCGCGGAGACGCTGAGAATCCCGTCCCGCAGCCCCGTCGGTTCGGCGTGCGCGGCGATGTCCTCACCGACCACCTGTACCCACCGACCGAGGACCGTCCCCTCCGACACCTTGGGCGACCAGCCGCGTTGTTTCGCGATCGCGTTGGTCAGCGCACCGAACGGCTGCGGGTCGCGGTCGTCCGGTCCGGGACCCGACCATCCGCGTCGACGCCGGGCGCGCAGGGCCCGGACACCCGTTCCGGATCGGCGGCCCTGCCCGACGGATTTTCCGCTGGCCTTCGCCGCGGCACGCGCCTCCTCCAGGGCACGGCGCGCGAGGTCGATTCCCTTCACCTCCGGTTCGGGGGCCGCAGCCGGTGCGGTGGGTTCGACGTCATCCGTCACGGCGGTCCTCCGTCTCTTCCACAATGTGCGATATTCGTCCTCGATCGGTGTCGCGGGCCTCCACACCGAATCGGACGGCGTCGAGTTCCTCCGGAACATCTTCCGGCACGGCCGCCGTGATCAGCACCTGTTCCGCATCCAACGCGACCTTGGCGAGTGCGCGCCGTCGACGACGGTCGAGTTCGGCGAACACGTCGTCGAGCATGAGGACGGGATCGCTGCCCTCCGAACGCAGCAGTGCGAATCCCGCCAACCGCAACGACAACGCGAACGACCACGACTCACCGTGACTCGCGAATCCCTTCGCCGGGGTGTCGCCGAGCTGCAATTCGAGATCGTCACGATGCGGGCCGACGAGACACACACCCCGCTCGATCTCCTTGGAGCGCATCACAGAGAGCTCCTGGAGAAACCGCTCCTCGAGAAACGCGACATCGCCAGCCTCGGGCGCTCGAGCCGGTTCGGTGAACTCCGGCGGCAGCGAGGAGCCCAGACTCGAGCGGTAACGGACGCTCGCGGGCCTCGACTCCGGCGCCAGCGATTGGTACGACTCGGCCAGGTGCGGCGCGAGATCGTGGACGAGGTGAAGCCTTCCGGCGAGCAGCTGCGCGCCGTGTGCAGCGAGATGTCCGTCCCAGACCTCCAGCGTGGCAAGGGCACTCGCGCCGTCCTCGCTCGGCTGGCCGCCGCCGCGCGACACCCGTCGCAACGCGCCGCCTGCCGTCCTGAGCAGCGCCGACCGCTGCCGCAGCACCCGGTCGTAATCGGCGCGCACCGCCGCCATCCGCGGGATACGGGACGTGAGGAGCTCGTCGAGGTAGCGTCGCCGATCACCCGGATCGCCGCGGACCAGCGACAGATCCTCCGGCGCGAACAGCACCGTCTGCAGAATCCCGAGAATCTCCCGCGGCCGCCGGGTGGGCGACTGGTTGATCCGCGCCCGGTTGGACTTGCCCTCGTTCAACTCGAGATCGACGGTCAGTTCCCGGCCGGTGTTGACGACCGTGGCCCCGGCGAATGCCTGACCGGTGCCCGTCCTGATCAGCGGGGCGTCCGAGCTGACCCGATGAGACGAGAGGGTCGACAGGTAGCCGAGCGCCTCGAGCACGTTCGTCTTGCCGTGTCCGTTGGGTCCGACGAAGACGGTGCAGCCCGGACGCAGGGTGAGACCGAGGGCGTCCCAGGAACGGAAGTCTCTGAGCGAGAGTGCGCGAACGAACACCTACGTTCCAGAACCGGCTTCTGCCTCGCCTGCCGCCTTCTTCACGGCGTGACCACCGAACTGGTTGCGCAGCGCCGAGACGGCCTTCATCGCGGGGGAATCGTCCTGACGGGACGCGAACCGCGCGAACAACGCGGCCGAGATCACCGGTGCGGGCACCGCGTGGTCGATCGCCTCGAGCACCGTCCAGCGTCCCTCACCGGAATCGTCTGTGTAACCGGAGATCTCGGCGAAATCGGGATCCTCACCCAATGCCTTGACGAGCAGCTCCAGCAGCCACGACCGGACGACCGTGCCCTTGGTCCAGGCGCGCAGCACACCGTGGACGTCCGTGACGAGGTCTTCCGCCTCGAGCAGTTCGTAGCCCTCGGCGTACGCCTGCATCAGTCCGTATTCGATGCCGTTGTGGACCATCTTCGCGTAGTGGCCGGCGCCGACCGGGCCTGCGTGGACGAAGCCGTCCGCACGCTCACCCTCGGGACGGAGAGCGTCGAAGACCGGCAGCGCCCGCTCGACGTCCGCGTCCGATCCGCCGACCATCAGCCCGTAGCCGTTCTCGAGTCCCCACACCCCGCCGGACACACCGCAGTCGAGGTAGCCGATGCCGCGGGAACCCAGCAGCTCGCCGTGGATTTTGTCGTCGGTGTATCTCGAGTTGCCGCCGTCGATCACCAGGTCGCCGGTCTCGAGCACCGACGACAGTTCGGTCACCGTGTCCTGGGTGATCTTTCCCGCCGGAACCATCACCCAGACGACTCGCGGAGACTCGAGTCGCTGAGCGAGCTCCGCCAGCGATGCCACATCCGTGACCTCGGGGCGGGGGTCGTAGCCGACCACCTCGTGCCCGTGCGCGCGCAACCGCTCGCGCATGTTGAATCCCATCTTTCCGAGCCCGACCAACCCGATCTGCATCGTGATCTCCGTCCACTCGTGAGATTTCTTTCGGCAGTACTGGTTTCGCTTCCGCGAAATCGTCAGCCCGGGAGACGCACCGGCATCAGCAGGTACGTGTACGCGCTCTCCGGCGCCGCGAAGTTGCCGGAATCGTCGGGTTCGATCTCGTCCTCGGTGGCCGGACGCAGCACCGCGGGGCGGCTGGGGGTCGTGAAACCGAACAGCACCTGCTCGCTGTGCAGCGAAGACAGTCCGTCGATCAGGTAGCCGGGGTTGAAGGCGATGGTGAGCGGCTCACCCTGGAACACCGCGTTCAAGCCTTCCTCGGCGCGACCTGCGTCGTCGCCACCGGCGGAGAGGAGCAGCCCCTCGGTGGAGAACTGCAGTCGGACCTGCGCGCCGCGCTCGGCGACGAGGGCCACACGCTTGATCGCCTCGACGAGCGGAGCGATCTCGACGGTGGCCAGCGCGGTGTGCTCGGACGGCAGCAGCTGCCGGAACTTCGGGAACTCGGCGTCCAGCAGCCGGGTGGTGGTGCGGCGGCCGTCGTTGACGATGCCGAGGAGCCCGTCGTTGCCGACCGCGGATCCCGAACCGAGCGCCAGCTCGACCGGCGAAGTGGCATCTCCTGCAAGAGTTTTCGCCGACTCGGAGAGCGTCTTCGCGGGGATGAGGACGGCCGCGGTGGTGTCGGGGTTCGCCGGCGACCACTCGAGTTCGCGGACTGCGAGACGGAACCGGTCGGTGGCGGCGAGCACGATCGCGTTGCGTTCGATCTCGACCCGGATGCCGGTGAGCATCGGCAAGGTGTCGTCCTTGCCCGCCGCGACAGCCACCTGACTGATCGCTTCGGAGAAGACGTCGGCGGGAATCGAGCCGGTCTGCTGCGGCAACTGCGGAAGCTGGGGATAGTCCTCGACCGGCATGGTGGGCAGGGAGAACTTGGCGCTTCCGCACGTGATCAGCACGCGGGTGCCTTCGAGGGTCACGTCGACCGGCTTGTTGGGAAGCGACTTCGTGATGTCGGCGAGAAGCTTGCCGGAGACGAGGACCTGACCGGCGCTACCGACCTCGGCTGCCACCCTGACCTGGGCCGATACCTCGTAGTCGAATCCGGAAACCGTCAACCCTTGCTCGGTCGCGTCCAGGAGAACACCGCCGAGAACGGGGACAGGAGGCCGCGACGGCAGACTGCGAGCGACCCATGCCACTGAATCAGCGAATTCTTCCCGGGAGACACGAAACTTCAGGCTTCCAAGCTCCATCGCCGGGTTGTTCCTCTCGGTAGGCACGGTTGTTCGCCACGGTCGGCCCGTGACCACAGCACTGCAGTCTTTCACAGAGCGGCGATGCATAACCGTATGCCCTCGAGGACGAACTTGAAAGCGGAACGGTCGCGTCCTCGAGTCTCCGCCAGAGGCCTGTGAACCGACGCTGTCCCCAACCCTGTTTTCAAAGAGGTTTTTAGAAGAATTAATGAGAAGTACTATTAGGTCCTGTGGAATCTGTGGACGAAGGTGTGTAGACGCTGGTCCGTCCGCGTCGCCGTATGGGGAATTCTCGAGGACAAACTCGAGGACCGATCCGGCACCCATGTGGACTACTCGAGGTTGTTCAAAGTTCTGCACGTTCTGTCCACAGAGATTCCACCTCATCCCCACACTTATCCACAGGTGTGCATGCTTTATCCCAGGTCCTGGCGTCGGCGTGTTGCACCGGCGTGTCGTGTCGGCGGGGATTCGTGCGAGCCTCGAGTAGACCCTCGAGCGGTACCTCGAGGACCCGCTCGAGCTAACCCTCGAGGACCGGCTCGAGGAGCCCCTCGAGTTGCCCGTGGGACGGTGTTTCCCCCGAAACGGCCTGTGCCCCCGGTAGGCGAGCTACCAGGGGCACAGGAGAGGGAGGTGTCGGTGACTACCTCTTGGAACGCTGCTTGATCCGGGCGGTCAGCTCCTGGACCTGGTCGTAGACCTTCCGACGCTCCGTCATCTCCTTGCGAATCTTCTTGTCCGCGTACATGACCGTGGTGTGGTCACGGCCGAACGTCTGCCCGATCTTCGGCAGGGACAGATCGGTGAGCTCACGGCACAGGTACATGGAGATCTGCCGGGCGGACGCCAGCGGACGCGCCTTGCCGGGGCCGCAGAGGTCGTCGATGGACATGTTGAAGTACTCCGCGGTGACCGCCATGATCGTCGCCGCATTGATCTCGAGACTCGACGAGTCCGGCATCAGGTCACGCAGCACCACCTCGGCGAGCGTGAGGTCCAGGGGTTGCCTGTTCAGGGACGCAAACGCCGTCACACGGATGAGGGCACCCTCGAGTTCCCGGATGTTGCGTTCGATCCGGGAGGCGATCAACTCGAGGACGTCGTCGGGCACCTCGAGCCGGTCCATTCGGGCCTTCTTGCTGAGGATCGCGATGCGCGTCTCGAGTTCGGGCGGCTGGACGTCGGTGATCAGGCCCCATTCGAACCTGGTGCGCAGTCGTTCCTCGAGTGTTGCCAACTGCTTCGGCGGCCGGTCGGACGAGACGACGATCTGCTTGTTCGCGTTGTGCAGGGTGTTGAAGGTGTGGAAGAACTCCTCCTGGATACCTTCCTTGCCCTCGATGAACTGGATGTCGTCCACCAGCAGCACGTCAGTCTCGCGGTAGCGGCGCTTGAATGCCACCTTGCGATCGTCGCGGAGGCTGTTGATGAAGTCGTTGGTGAACTCCTCCGTGGAGACGTATTTCACCCGCATCCCCGGAAACAGCCGCTGGGCGTAGTGGCCGGCGGCGTGCAGGAGGTGCGTCTTGCCGAGGCCGGACGCTCCCCACACGAACAACGGGTTGTACGCGCGCGCCGGCGCCTCGGCGATGGCGACGGCCGCCGCGTGGGCGAACCGGTTGGACGAGCCGATCACGAACGTGTCGAACGTGTACTTCGCGTTGAGGCTGTTACCCCCGGTCGCCGACGGTGCCGGGCCCGAGGGCGGCTTCGTGAAGTACGACGGCCAGGATTCGTGGACGCTGGCGAGGGCCTCGCGGTCGTCGTCGACTTCCTCGAAGTCCGTCGTGTCCGAGTAGGGCTGATCCTCACCGGAGCCGAACCGGCGCCTGCGGAACGAACCGGAACTGGTGACGGAAGGCTCGAGGTGGCGAGGAGTGTGGATAGGTTCCGGCTCGGGCCGGTGGTCCCGGCTCGGAGGCTCGGATTCGGGTTCATCGTCGACCGGGGCCGCGATACGCACACCGAGCCCTTCGACCTGCTCACCGAGATGCCGGCCGAGGGCGTGGAGGATCGGCTCGCGGAGATCCCGCTCGATCGCCTCCTGCGCGAAGGGCGACGGTACGGACAGGAGCGCGAAGCCCTGTGCGAGCGTCAGCGGTTTGACGAGCGCCAACCACGCCTTCTGTCCCCTCGTCAACGGCGGCAGATCGCCGCCGGGCGAATCGGATGTGAGGTCTGCGACGACGTCGATCCAGATCCGTGCGAGCGCATTCGGATCGTCGTTCACGTGGTTCCTCCCCAGTGTGTTCGCGGACTCGGCGCCAGCGGTGCCGAGTCGAGTGTCGGTGCCGTCGTCGAGGTGGAATTGGGAGCTTCCCCGACCTGAGGATGGACCCCGTACGGACCTACGAATATGCCATCTGAACTGTGTTTCCACACAATTATCCACAGATGTGGACAAACCGCAGACGCCTCTCGTCGAGACGCCGTTGCATGGTGAGGAGTCCAGATTGAACGCACTGACCTGCGCTTATGCTTGCGAAACCTGGATGAGCGGGTTCGAGGACCCAGGAAGTGAAGGGTGTCAACAACCCTCGTGGTGATCCGAAGCGGCACACCATCTGTGCCCTGTGGATGAATTGCGGTGAATATGCAGATGAGAACGCTGAAGTCGAGAGCTGGGCACTCGATCAGGGTTCATCGGCGAGACCATGCATAGACGCTAACAACAGTGTCGGCAACCTCACAGCGGTTTGGCACATTGGAAGTTGGGGTGCAAGCATTTGTCGATCCTCGGCGTGTCGGTCAACCGATTCGCGGGGGAATCGCAGGTGAGCGAGTTTGACCTGACCGTCAGTGGTAAGTACTCTCGAACAGTCACCCTGTGGTGAGGTGGCGGTTTCGTGCTGGCTCGAGTCCAGTTTCGAAGTCGTTTCATCCCCACCTGTGGATGAACACCTGAGTTTTCGCCAATGTTAGATCCATGACGCCGGGAGGCGTCGATGAACTTCGAGGAGTGTTGACCGTGGCCAAGGGCAAGCGGACGTTCCAGCCGAACAACCGACGCCGCGCGCGCGTTCACGGCTTCCGTCTTCGTATGCGGACCCGTGCGGGTCGTGCAATCGTTTCGGCGCGTCGCCGTAAGGGCCGCGAATCTCTCACCGCCTGATCCCGACACTGGGTTCGGGAGCTCGGGGTGTTGCCTGAGCCGCACCGATTGCGTCGTCATTCAGATTTTTCGTTGACTGTGCGACGTGGTCGTCGGATGGGAAGACGCGACCTGGTTGTGCACGCATTCGACCGTGCGCAGGCAGATGAGCTGGTGAGTAGCGGCGGTCCGCGATTCGGACTGGTTGTGAGTAAGGCTGTCGGGCCGGCGGTGATTCGACATCGAGTCGCACGCCGGCTTCGTCATATCTGCATCGACCTCGTGGACGTGGTTCCACGCGGAACCGATGTGGTGATTCGGGCTCTTCCGGGAGCTGCGACTGCAAGTAGCCGGGACCTGGAGAAGCAACTCCGTGCAGGTCTCCTTCGATTGGACCTTCTTGCGCCTGTGAGTAACTCCGCATGAAAAGCGCACTCCACGAGTCGCGCGCCCACACGGCCGAGGCCACTTCCTCGGTCTCTTCCGCGTGGAAGTCGGTCCGTGCGTTACCGGCGCGCACTCTCATATTCTTCATCGAGCTCTACCGGACGTATGTGTCGCCCCTGAGGATGCCGACCTGCCGGTTCATGCCGACCTGTAGCGAGTACGCGGTGGAATCCCTGCGTACCCACGGGGCGATCAAAGGCCTTTTCTTGACGGTGGTTCGGTTGGCGAAGTGTGCCCCCTGGCACCCTGGTGGGTGGGACCCGGTCCCTGCCCGTCACGACCGTCATGCGGGTGGCCGTTGCTGTCCGGCGAACGTGGACGAACAGAGGAGTACATAGAGCCGTGCTCGACTTCATTTACTATCCGGTGTCCGGGATCCTGTGGGTCTGGCACAAGATATTCGGTGCCATTCCCTTCCTCGGGCCGGACAGCGGTGTCACGTGGGCGCTCTCCGTGGTGTTCCTCGTGTTCACCCTGCGTGCCGTGCTGTACAAGCCGTTCGTCAAGCAGGTTCGCACGACGCGCCAGATGCAGGAACTTCAGCCGCAGATCAAGGCTCTGCAGAAGAAGTACTCGGGTGACCGCCAGCGTCAGGCCGTCGAGATGCAGAAGCTCCAGAAGGAGCACGGGTTCAACCCCATCATGGGCTGCCTGCCGGTTCTCGCGCAGGCTCCGGTCTTCATCGGCCTGTTTCACGTGCTTCGCTCGTTCAACCGCACCGGCACCGGCTTCGGGCAGCTCGGCATGTCGGTCGAGGCGAACGCGAACACGCCGAACTACTTCTTCAGCGTCGAGGACGTGCAGTCCTTCCTGAGTGCCCGACTGTTCGGTGCTCCCATCTCGGCCTGGATCACCATGCCGAAGGAGCAGCTCGATGCGTTCGCTGCCTACGGCCCGATCCCCACGGTGTTGAACATCGCGGTTGTCGCGGTTCCGCTGATGGTCATTGCCAGCATCGCGACCCACTTCAACTCGCGCGCCTCCGTCGCACGCCAGAGTCCCGAGGCCGCCGCCAACCCGCAGTCCGCGATCATGAACAAGCTCGCTCTGTGGGTTTTCCCACTCGGTGTGCTCGTCGGTGGCCCGTTCCTCCCCATCGCGATCCTCTTGTACTGGGTGAGTAACAACATCTGGACCTACGCGCAGCAGCACATCGTCTTCCGTCGTATCGACGAAGAAGAGGAAGAGAAGAAGCAAGCTGCCATCGCACGCCGGGCAGACAACGCTCCGAAGCCCGGTGCACGTCCGGATCTCACCAAGAAAAAGAAGAAGTCCGCGACCGCAACGGACGGCTCTTCCTCGGCGGACGAGCCGGAGATCGTCGAGGGTGTCGTCGAAGACAGCGCCTCCGATCAGGTGAGTGGTGATGGTTCGGCGACGGGTACGTCGAAGCCGAAGCCCGGTGCCCGCCCCCAGTCCAACCGCGGAAAGTCCCCCAAGCGCAAGCGGCGCTGATTCAGAAAAGAGAACGAGCATGGCTAGTGAGCCTGACATCGCAGTGGACGGAGATGAGACAGACGTGACTGCAACGACGCAGAACCCGGACACCGAGGTGGATTCCGATTCTGACGACTACCTGATCGAGGAAGGGGAAATCGCCGGCGATTACCTGGAGCAGCTGCTCGACGTACTCGACTTCGACGGCGATATCGACCTGGACGTCGAGGGCGACCGTGCTGTTGTCAGCATCGACGGTGGAGACGATCTCACCAAGTTGGTCGGACGCAAGGGTGAGGTGCTCGACGCACTCCAGGAACTGACTCGCCTCGCCGTGCAGCAGGCGACGGGCGAGCGTAGTCGCCTGATGCTCGACATCGCCGGGTGGCGTGCCGGCCGTCGCACCGAATTGACCGAGCTGGGTTCCTCGGCTGCTCGCCGCGTACTCGAGAGCGGCGAACGCGAGGAGCTCGCTCCGATGACGCCGTTCGAGCGCAAGATCGTTCACGACGCAGTCGCGAAGGTCGATGGCGTTTCCAGCGAGAGCGAAGGCGCCGAGCCTTCACGTCGCGTGGTCGTCATCAAGGACTGATCCACACAAGCATCACCAAGGCGGGGCTCCCGGATTCATCTCCGGGAGCCCCGCCTCTTCTCTATCCGTATGTCGCTACCCGTCACTGTGGATTCGTTTCGTTTCACGTGAAACACGCACCCCTCCCCTCCCCCACCGAGGGGGCGGGTGTCCGCAGCGAGATTCGGATGCCTCCTCCGCTCACTGCGCTGTCTCAGGGCTTCGTGGACAGTGTGTTGTCGACGAAGACGCGGACCGTGCCCGCTCGATCTCGGAGAGAGTTTGATGTTCGCGCACGCCCGCCGGTGGTCGGCGACCAGGGTATGCGGCGGGTGTTCGCGGCCGCAACGACGCTGCGAGTTCAATGCCCGGGGTACATCGCCGAGCGCCTTGATGAGGGGCCACCAGTCCGCCAACAGGTCCACCGCTCCGCGGGCACCAGCACCGCACACAACCCAGTGCGGGCATCCACAGTTCATGGTCAAGACTGGGAGCTTCGTTGTCGTTCGGATTTGGCCCTGGTTGATCGGGCGGGTGATAGGCGGGAACCGGAAATCACACTGACGATCCCCAGCGAGGGAGGTGGCGCATGAGGAAGGATTCGGCAGAAGATCGGGCACAGTTCGGCGACGTGGATGCTGAGGATCCGGAGTGTATGGTCCCAGCCGATCCGTTCGGCCATCACGGTTGCCGGAATCTCGAGATCTCAGTGCGCCCTCGGCGGCTCACGCCGAGCAGACGGGTTCGCGGGGAAATCCCCATCGCTCATCCGATCGCCCTGATAGGCAACTGCTCGAGCCGGGATCGATGGGCAGGGGTCAAAATTGGCAAGCCGTACCCCGCTCAGTTTCAGGGGCCGCCCAAAACGTGAATCCGTCGGCGACTAGTGGGCCAACCGATCGACCAATTCCTCCTGCACCGTGCCGCCGGCGAGTGCCGAGATCGTGGAGACGAGTACTGGATCCATCGAAGCTCTGCTTCGCTCATCCGCCGATGGTCACTGGACACGATCCGAAAGTTCGCGAAGTCCTGAGCCAAACGATGCACGGTGCGCTGACTCGACGCGGTGAGTTTCGCCGCTTCTCGAAGTCCACCTCATTGAAGCGACCGAACCAGTGCCGTCGACGGGTGGAGTGAGTGAGGACCGAGGACGAACGACAAATCCGGAATCTGATCGACCGTTGGGCCGAGGCTGTGCACAGCGGCGACATGGCTGGGGTGCTCGCGGACCATTCCGACGACATCGTGATGTTCGATGTGCCACCGCCATATGAGGGTGCTCGCGGAATCGATGCGTATCGCGAGACGTGGCCGCCGTTCGAATGGCAGTCGAAGGGTGCCCGCTTCGAGATGGTGGCCTTGGATGTGACAGCCGGCGAGGACGTCGCCTTCGCCCATGCACTCCTCCGCTGCGGTATGGAAGCGGAGCTCGCCGACAATCCGGAGAACCGGCTCCGCCTCACAGTGGGGTTGCGGAAGGAAAACGGGCGTTGGCTCGTCGCTCACGAACACCACTCCTTTCCGGACACCACTGTCTGACGCGTGGCGGATAGGGGGTCCGGGACCGTCGTTTTCACACTTTTTCGAAGGAATTTAGGTTGTAGTTTCACCCACCCAACCACACCCGGAAGTTTCGTCACTGTGATGATTGAGAAACAGGGATTCGTTGGGGTGGAGTTGCCGAGAGGTAGCGTCGAGGAGGCGTGGACGGCTGCCCCAAGTTGGAGAGGCCCGACTCGATTGTCGTTCACCGAACCCCGCGTGCGTCCGCTTGGGAAGGTCGCGGGGTGACGCGCGAACTTGGCCAGTGACCGCCGTCTGTTCCACGTGAAACACGAGTCGTGAAACACGAGTCGGTTGTTCCACGTGAAACCGCCGCTCGGGGCTCGGTCTGGTTGTGTCGCCGCCGTGGACGGGGTCGTCTGTTCCACGTGAAACATGAGCGCCGCGATCTGCAGTCCCAAATCTGCGTAACTCTCTGACGGCGTTGGGCGCGACATCGACCGTCCGAGAGGGTTCGCCGTCGAAGGGACGGCCGGATTCGCGGGATCGCCAGGATTCATCACCGAGAGACGACCGAACCCCTCCCCTCCCCCACCGGAAGGGGTGCGGCCCAACACTGCTCCGGCGTTGCGCGTTCGAGTTAAGGGACATAGTCGCGAGAGAGGGCGGATAATGAAGAAGCTGTGTTTGTTGATTTCGCGATATTCGCGGGAGGATGTTTCACGTGGAACCGAATGGTGGAGAGCCGGCCGAATGGGACGAACAAGCGGCGGCACGCCAGGTGTTCGGTGAACGATTCGATATTGCGGAGCGCTACTACAAGTCGTTGGCGACCGACGGTGTCGAGCGGGGGTTGATCGGACCTCGTGAGGTTCCGCGGCTCTGGGAACGTCACCTCCTCAACTGTGCCGTCGTTGGTGAACTGATCGCCGAGGGTGAGTCCGTCGTCGATGTCGGAAGCGGTGCCGGGTTGCCCGGTATCCCCCTCGCGATTGCCCGTCCCGATCTCCGCATCACGTTGGTGGAGCCGTTGCTGCGGCGGTCGGTGTACCTCGCCGAGTTCGTCGAGTCGAACGGCCTGGACGTGCTCGTGGTCCGGGGCCGCGCCGAGGAGTCGGGTGTGGTGAAGGAAGCCGGTGGCGCAGACGTTGTGACTTCGCGAGCGGTGGCACCGTTGGAGAAGTTGGCCAAGTGGTCGCTGCCGCTTATCCACGAGCATGGGAGAATGCTCGCATTGAAAGGTTCGAGCGCCGCCGAAGAGATTTCCCGTGATCGCGCTTCCCTGACTCGGTTGGGTGCTGGCAAGCTGGATATCGTGGAATGCGGAGTGGGCCTGCTTCCTGTCCCCACCGTTGTCGTTCGGGCAGAACGTGTACCGAAACGCCGTCAGCGTCGATGACGATGGGCACGGTGACTAGGGAGTGAGTATGTCGAGTAACGAGCGATTCCCAATCGAAGGAGTAGTCAATGTCGGGTGGGCCTGAATCCGCCGTTTCACGTGAAACAGTTTCACGTGAAACCGACCATCAATCCGACCAGGCGATGAGCTCCGGGAACGGAGACGACGGATTCACGGCCCCCTACAACGGAATCTCCGTCGAGGAGACTCCGATCGGTGCGGCAGCGCACCGCGCAAGCCAGGTGCTGCACCCCCATTCGGTGACCCTGCCGAAGCCGCCCGAACGGCGGATCCTCACGATCGCCAACCAGAAGGGCGGCGTCGGCAAGACGACGAGTGCCGTCAACCTCGCATCTGCCCTCGCGGTTCAGGGACTCACCGTTCTGGTGATCGACCTCGACCCGCAGGGCAACGCCAGCACTGCGTTGGGCGTCGCTCACCACTCCGGTGTGCCGTCCAGTTATGAGCTTCTCCTCGGTGAGGTGACGGCCGCGGAAGCAATCCAGAAGAGCCCGCACAATGACCGGCTTTTCTGCATTCCTGCCACGATCGACCTCGCCGGTGCCGAGATCGAATTGGTGTCCATGGTCGCCCGCGAGGGGCGGCTGAAGGGCGCACTGTCGGAGAAGGCTCTCGGCGAGGTGGATGCCGACTTCATCCTGATCGACTGCCCGCCCTCGCTCGGACTGCTCACGGTGAACGCGATGGTCGCGGCCAAGGAAGTCCTGATTCCGATCCAGTGCGAGTACTACGCCCTCGAGGGTGTGGGACAGCTGCTGCGGAATATCGAACTGGTGCAGGCGCACCTCAACCCGGACCTCCACGTGTCGACGGTCCTTCTCACGATGTACGACGGGCGCACCAAGTTGGCGGACCAGGTGGCCGAAGAAGTGCGCACCCACTTCGGCGATGCGGTCCTGCGCGCCGTCATTCCCCGAAGCGTGAAGGTGTCCGAAGCTCCCGGGTACGGCATGACCGTGCTCGATTACGACCCCGGTTCGCGGGGCGCCATGAGTTACCTCGACGCGGGACGTGAACTCGCAGCACGCACCGCACACATCACGAAGCAGGAGCAGCGATGAGTCAGACGCGTAAGGGTGGACTTGGCCGTGGACTGGCTGCGCTCATTCCTACGGGACCGACCACGACGGGACCGGGGCTGGGCAACGCCGCCGCTGACGTCGTGATCGGGGCGGACCGGCGCAGCGTACTGACAGCTCCCGCACCGAACTCGTCGGACGCTGCGACCGACAAGAAGACTGCTCCCGCGTCCACGGGAAACAACGGAGACAGCAACGGCGCCGACGGCGCCTCAGGGAACGGTGCTCAACCCCTCCCCTCCCCCACCGGAGCGGTGTACCGGGAGATCGCTCCCGACCTGATCGAGCGGAACCCCAAGCAGCCGCGTCAGGTGTTCGACGACGACGCTCTCTCCGAACTCGTCCACTCGATCCGCGAGTTCGGGCTGATGCAGCCGATCGTGGTGCGTCCACTCGACGACGGCAAGTTCCAGCTCGTCATGGGCGAGCGTCGGTGGCGTGCCAGCCAGGAGGCCGAGCTGGAGACGATCCCGGCGATCGTCCGCGAGACCGGCGACGACGCAATGCTCCGCGACGCGCTCCTGGAAAACATCCACCGCGTGCAGCTGAACCCGCTCGAAGAGGCGGCGGCGTATCAGCAGTTGCTCGAAGAGTTCGAGGTGACCCACGAGGAACTGGCGGCGAAGATCGGCCGCTCGCGTCCCGTCGTGACGAACATGATCCGACTGCTGAAGTTGCCGATCCCCGTGCAACGACGCGTCGCGGCGGGCGTGCTGTCCGCCGGTCACGCTCGCGCCCTGCTGTCACTCGAGGCAGGCGCCGACGCGCAAGAAGTGATGGCGGCCCGCATCGTCGCGGAGGGCATGTCCGTTCGCGCGACGGAGGAGGCGGTGACGCTCGCCAACCGCAGCGACGACCAGGCGGCCCAGCCCGCCCAGCGTCGTAAGCCGATCCAGATGCCGGGACTGCAGGACGTCGCCGAGCGGTTGTCGGATTCATTCGACACGAGGGTCACGGTCAGCCTCGGCAAGCGCAAGGGCAAGATTGTGGTCGAGTTCGGTTCGGTGGACGATCTTCAGAGGATCGTTGGGATGATGGAGGCACAGAAGGCCGATTCATGAGCGCCTGACAGAGGTAGACGTACCCGCGGATGATCCGTCACTGTGACAGTGGCCGCTGACGGACCGGGTCCAGCAGAACTATCGGGGGCGAAAAACGTTGAATACCAGAGGATGTCGAATGATCTGCGGTAGTGACATATGGAGGCTGAGCTAGCCAGTGTCGACTCACGTCACATCGCTCACTCTCGACGGCTTGGACAAGCTCTCCGCCCACGCTCGTCGCTGTGTCTTCTGGGAAATGGATCCGGCGGCCATCCACAGTTCGCGCGGGTTCTGCGACCAGGAGTTCGAGAAGGAAGCATGGCTCTCCATGGTCATGCTCGAATGGGGATCGTGCGGTCAGGTTGCCGTCATGGACGGTAAGCCGGTCGGCAGCGCCCTCTACGCTCCCCCACGGACCGTGCCGCGCGCGCAGCTACTCCCGACCGCTCCGGTCGGTGCCGACGCCGTCCTCCTCACGAGCCTCCGGCTCGAGCCTGCCGGCGAAGAACAGAATCTGGGAACCACCTTGATCCAAGCCGTGGTGGCCGATCTGGTGCGCCGCGGTGTTCGTGCCCTCGAGGCGTTCGGTATCCGTAATACCGACGGAACCGGGCCGATCGACACACACGGGATGGCGTCAGCCACCGCGGCCCGCGAGTGCTCCCCCGAGGAGTGCATGATCCCGGCCGATTTCCTCGAGGACAACGGCTTCGAAATCGTCGCGCCCCATCACCGGTTCCCGCGTCTGCGGCTCGAGCTGAACCGGGATCACGGATGGAAGGAAGACGTGGAGGCTGCCCTGGAGCGTCTGATCCACACCGCGTCGGTGAGCATGGTCGACATCGGGGAGCGCACACCCGTCGGTGCGCACTGAGCGCTCGGGAACGAGAAGTCAGGAACGTTCGGAAGAAGACAGCTCTTCGGCGAGCAACTCGGCGAACGTGAACGTTCCGGTCGGCTGATCGTCCTGACCGAGCAGGTACAGACGCTTCACGGAGATGAGGATCGCTTCGGCGATGGCGTCGCGCGCCCGCGGGTTGGAGAGCACCGCGGCATCGAGGTCGTTGGTGAGGTACCCGAGGTCGATCTGCACGGTCGGCATGTTCGTCAGACGCAGCAGGTCCCAGGTGCGGCCGTGGGTCCGGCAGTCCTGCAAAGGCGTGCGGGCCACGATCTCCCGCTGGATGAATCCGGTGAGAACCTGACCGATCATCGACGTCGAACCGTGCGAGTTGCCGAAGTGGAAGCTCGCGACACCATTGGCGGACGGGCTGGTGTTGCCATCGCAGCGCAACGAGATCATCAGGTCGGCGTCGAAGGCGTTCGACGTGGATGCGCGTTCGATGTCTGTGGGGTTCGCGTGGTGCGGGCGGGA
Source organism: Rhodococcus sp. A14 (assembly GCF_011603105.1). Lineage (NCBI taxonomy): Bacteria > Bacillati > Actinomycetota > Actinomycetes > Mycobacteriales > Nocardiaceae > Rhodococcus > Rhodococcus sp. A14. Next base: position 95,464 of record NZ_JAAOQS010000020.1, read on the forward strand.
CAGGAACGTTTCCATCCCCGTCGCGGCCATGCGGCCCTCGAGGCGGCTGGCGAGGTCCCACAGGATGTCGGACTCCGAGATCGTGCCGTACGGGGACCGCACGATGGTGCCGTAGGTGTCGCCGCCGAGGCCCGGATCGATGACGATCCGCTTGCCGCTCAGCTGTGGTCCGGAGCTGCGAACCATTTCTTCTTCGCTCATCGCATGCGGTGAACCACCGGTGACGCGGGTGCCGAGCAACTCGAGCGACCGCAGGGTGGCCGGACCGCAGATGCCGTCGGCGGCGATCCCGATCTCCCGCTGGAATGAGGACAGCGAGTCGTGGGTCTGCGGGCCGAAGAAGCCGTCGACGCGTCCGACGTAGAAGCCGAGATCCTGCAGGCGGGTCTGCAGAGTGGCGACGTCGTCGCCGTAGAGCGGTGCGGACAGCTGGTAGATCAGCGTGCGCGCGCCCAGGCGGTACGACGCCTCTTTCATGGACCGGTAGGTGGCAGGACCCACGATTCCGTCGACGAGAAGCCCACGCTGCTGCTGGAAGGCCCGTACGGCACTGTCCAGGTGATGATCGAACACGGCGTCGGGAGCGATCCAGTGCGAACCGTTGGTGCCCTCGCGCCGGGTGTCGGCGACTCCGTTGTGCAGGAAACCGAGACCGGCCAGAGTGCCCCGAATCTCAGCGACGGCCGGACCATGGTCGCCGTGACGGAGTCGGTGCATGTTTCAGGGCCTCTCAGTCCGAATCAACGAGTACTTACGAGTCTCGGTACAAACAAAACGATCGATGTGTTCCGGTCGGTCTAGCTGATGCGACTGGAGCACATCGATCGATTGTCTCAGAGATTCCCACAAAATCGGGAATCGCGCCGGGTGTTCGGGTGTCGATCAGAGAACGTCGGCGAGCTCTTTCAGCAGCGCAGCCTTGCCCTTGGTGCCGACGATCGTGTTGATCGGCTTGCCGTCCTTGAACAGGATCAGCGTGGGGATCGACATGACCTGGAAGTCGCGGGCAGCGCCCGGGTTGGCGTCGATATCGAGCTTCGCGATGGTCAGCTTGTCGCTGTGCTCACCGGCGATCTCCTCCAGGACGGGGGCAATCATCTTGCACGGGCCGCACCAGGTGGCCCAGAAGTCGACGAGGACGGGCTTGTCGCTGGAAATGACGTCCTGCTGGAACGAATCATCGGTGATGGTGACGGTATTCGACACGGGGATTTCCCTTACTCGAGGTGGTCGGTGGGTGTTTGTGGTGAGCTCAGGCGTCGACCGGCGAGCCGGCGGCGGCGACGGTGTTGGCCGTGATGTCGCCGCGCTCTGCGAGCCAGCGCTCGGCATCCATGGCCGCGGAACATCCGGTGCCCGCGGCGGTGATCGCCTGCTGGTAGATGTGATCGACCAGGTCGCCGGCGGCGAAGACTCCGTCCACGGAGGTGGCGGTGGTCGGCGTCTTGACGATCACGTATCCGGCGTCGTCGAGGTCGACCTGTCCCTTGACGAGTTCGCTGCGCGGGTCGTGACCAATGGCGACGAACATGCCGGTCACGTCCAGCGTGGACGTCTCACCGGTGACGGTGTCGCGGATCACGAGGCCGGTGACGCTGTTCTCGCCCAGGACCTCGACGGGTACCGCGTTGGTCACGAACCGGATCTTCGCGTTCGCCTTGGCGCGCTCGAGCATGATGCGGGACGCGCGGAACTCCTCGCGGCGGTGCACCACGGTGACGCTGCGGGCGAAGCGGGTGAGGAAGGTGGCCTCCTCCATGGCGGAGTCGCCGCCGCCGACCACGACGATGTCCTGATCCTTGAAGAAGAATCCGTCGCACGTGGCGCAGGCGCTGACGCCGCGGCCGAGCAACTTCTCTTCACCGGGAATCCCGAGGTAACGGGCTGCGGCGCCCATTGCCAGCACGACTGCGTGCGCCTGGTAGGTCTCGCCGTTCACGACGACCTTCTTGATCGGGCCGGTGAGGTCGAGTTCCTCGACGTCCTCGGTGCGGATGTCGGTGCCGAAGCGCTTGGCCTGCTCGCGCATCTGGTCCATCAGGTCGGGGCCCATGATTCCCTCACGGAATCCGGGGAAGTTCTCGACCTCGGTGGTGGTCATGAGGGCGCCACCGAACTGGGTCCCCTCGAACTGCAGCGGTTCGAGTTCCGCGCGCGCCGCGTAGACGGCAGCGGTGTATCCGGCAGGTCCCGAACCAACGATGATGAGTTCATGAACCGTCGATGGAGTGGTCATGCGGGCCTTCCAGTAGTGAGGGGTGCTCAGTCGTATGGATCAACACAAGACTAAAGGGTGTTGTTCCCCGACTGCAGGTGATACCGGTCGCTCCCCTCGCAGGCGCCCTGATCAGCGCAGAGTCTCCCGGATGACGCAGCGGGTGCCCGTGTAGATGGTGGGCATGCATTTGTTGCAGTGGATGCAGAGTCCCTCGGGCACGTGCCGGTCGCGGAATTTGTTGACGAGGTCCGGGTCGCGGAGCAGGGCGCGCGCCATCGCGACGAACTCGAACCCTTCGCCGAGTGCGTTCTCGATGGTGTCCAGCCTGTTGACGCCGCCGAGGAGGATCAACGGCATCGACAGGGCCTCGCGGAACTGCCGGGCCATCGGGAGGAAGAAGGCTTCCTCGAACGGGTAGGTCGGAAAGATGCGCGGCCCGTAGACCTTCAGGCCCCAGCCCACCAGCTTGGGCTGTGAGGCAACGAATTCCGCCATCGGAACCTCGCCGCGGAAGAAGTACATCCCGTTGAGCAACGAGCTGCCGCCGGTGAGCTGCAGTGCGTCGAGGTGCCCGTCGGCTTCGAGGAGCTGTGCGATGCGGAGACTGTCGTCGAGCCACAGCCCTTTCGGAACACCGTCCGTCATGTTGAATTTGGCCGTGACGGCCACCGAGTCGCCGGCGGCGTGGCGCACTCTCTCGATCACCCGCCGGGGGAACGCCGCCCGCCGCTCCAGGCTGCCCCCGTACTCGTCGGTGCGCTTGTTGAGGTTGGGACTCATGAACGAACTGAGAAGGTAGTTGTGGCCGAGGTGGACCTCGATTGCGTCGAATCCGGCGTCGACGGCATTGCGGGCCGCGTCCTCGAAGTCGCGGGTGACCTGGTCGAGTTCTTCCCGCGTGGCGCCCTTCACCAGACCCATGGCGGGCGGGCTGAGCCGCGTGGACGGCGCGAGGGTCTTGGTGCGGTTGGACAGCGTGTTCGCGACGAGACCGGCATGACCGATCTGCGCCGCGGCCAACCCCCTTTCAGCGTGGACGGCGTCGGTGAGCCGGCGCAGATCGGGGACGTGGGCACGGTCGAGCACGAGGGTGTTCGCGTGGACGCGTCCGCCGGGTGAGACGGCGCAGTACGCGACGGTCGTCAGTGCGGCACCGCCGCGAGCGACCTCGGCGTGGAAGTCGACGAGCTGGTCGGTGACCCGGCCGCGCGGCATGACGCCCTCGAACGTGGCTGCCTTCACGATGCGGTTGCGTAGCGTCAGGGGGCCCAGGCGGGCCGGCTCCCAGATGCCGGGGTGTGGTGGTGGAACGGTCATGGTGGTCTGCCTTCGGGGGTGGGGGTGTGAGGGCGTTCAGGCGAAGGTCGCGGCCAGCGCCGCGCGGGCAGGTCGCCACGTGAGCCCGAGCTCGTCGCGGGTTCGCGAGTCGTCGGTGGGGGTCGCGGAGGTGAGCAGCCAGGCGGCCTCGTAACTGAGCCCGGCGCTGAGGGGTGTGAACTTGCCGATCACGTCGGCGATCCGCCCGATCGTGCGAAAGGTGCTGCCCGACAGCGGGATGCGCCGGAGTCGACGACCCGAGGAGTGTTCGAGGACGTCGATGAGCTGGTTGAACTCGACGAGTTCGCCGCCGCAGACGTATCGCCGGGGACCGCGGCCGGGGTGCATCGCGGCGGCGTGGACCGCGGCCACGTCGCGGACGTCGATCATCTGCATGCCGCCGTCGAATCGGGGCGCCACCCCGCCGCTGACGATCGCGCCCCATCCCTGTTCGGTGACGCCCTGCGTGGATCCGAGCCCGGGACCGACGACGCTCGTCGGGTAGGTGATGACCACGGGGGCGCCCGCGTCCTGGAGCGCGCGGGCGATGCGGTCGGCGGCGGCCTTGGTGCGGCCGTACGCGCTGCGGCCCGACGCCGTCGGACTGTCCGGTCCGATGACGGCGTCGGGCGACGGAAACAGGGCACTGAAACTTGCGACGTGGATGATGGGGTCGAGTCCGAGGAACGCCGCCCGGGTGAGGATCGCGGCGGTGGCCTGCGTGTTGATTTCCCACATCAGTTGTTCGCGACGGTCGTCGGTGCCCACTACCCCGGCGGCGTGGAGGAGGGCGTCGCAGCCCTCGAGGAGGCGTCCGACGGCCTGGGTGTCGCGGATGTCGCCGACCACCTGCTCGATCCGCGCGGCGTCGTTCCCCGCTGCCGCCAGCAGTGCGTCGGGAGATTCGGCGGGAAGCACCAGCAGTCGAACCGTGTGGCCGGCGGCGAGGAGCGCCAGCGTGGTGTGGGCGCCGACGTATCCGGTGCCGCCGGTGACCGCGATCTTCATGTGTCCGCCCTGTTCGAATTACGGTGCCACTGGACTCGTAATAGGTACGATATAGCGCGGAAGGCACTTCTGTCCCACAATTCGAACCAATGAATGCAACTGGAACGGGCCGCCCCCGCGACCCGCGGATCGACACCGACGTCCTCGCGGTCACCCGGGCGATGCTCGTGGAATCGGGCTGGGAACAACTCAGCATGCGGGCCATCGCGACCCGCTCCGGGGTGAGCAGGGCGTCCATCACCAGACGGTGGCCGTCGAAGGCACACCTCGTTCTCGACGCCATCCTCGGCGCGACACCCGACCTGACACCGTTCGAGGGCACCGATCGCGAAGGCTGGGTCCGCTGGGTGGTGACCGGCAGCGCCGAATTATTCTCACGACCGGAGGTGCGAGCGGCCACGCCGGGTCTGCTGGCCGCGATCCGGGACCACGACGATCTCCGCACCGCGCTCTGGCGGGGGTTCAGCGGGCCGAGTACTCAGCTGTTCGAGCGCGAGGAGGGCCCGGGTGAGTCCAGCACCGCGACGGCCGTACTCGTCCTCGCCGCCGGCGCCGCACTGTTCACGAGCCTGATCGCCGTCGAGGACGACACTCCGGAACTGCGCGCGAAGATCCTCGAGCTGCTCATGCCGGTCGCCCGTTCGGAGCGGGAAAAATCCTGAGAATCAACCGATCTCGGTGACAGCGATCGTCGCCGGATCTCCCGCGCCGCACTCGCGGCCCACCACCAGGGCCGTGATCTGCGGCGGACGCGGCGCAGCCACCAGTAGCAGTACCCCGGGAGCACCGTCGAGGCGAACCTCACTGGACCCCAGAAGGGGGCGGGACGGTTCGATGCCGTTGGCGCGCAGGCATTCTGCGAGTTGCGCGGGATCCCCGAGTGGTCCGAGCTGCCGCGAACCGATCACGGTGAGGAGGCGTCCGGAATCGAGATCGGTGCCCAGATCGAGAACGGCCGATGCCGGTGAGGTTTCGGAACTGGGCAGGGCAACGGCCGGCTCGGATTCCCGGCTGTCCGGCATGACGACCGCGACGGCCACCACGACCGCTGCCGCCGCCGCGAAGGTCCCCGCGGCCGCCGCAGCCCACTTCCGTCGCCGGGCGAGCGGCACCACGGTGGCCTCGGCCGGTGTGTCCCGTTCCGCAGCGAGAGCGCGGTTGATGCGGTCGGCGACGTCGGCGGGAATCGAGGTCGAGACCGAATGATCACGTCCGAGCGCGCCCAGCTGATCGGTGACCCGGTCGAGTGCGTCGATCACGTCCATGGCCTGCGGGTCGTTCCGGACGAGCGGCCACAGGCGATCGCTGACCGACTCCGGCAACACCCCGGCGTGGAGATCGGCCAGCAGGTCCTCGGAGTACGGCGGTGCGGGCAGCGCGGCATCGGACGGTTCGGGTTCACGGTCGGCCATGGCACCTCCTCGCCGGTTCATCGTGGTCCGGGACGTCAGGACAGTTTCCCGCTCCCACTAGGTTTTGACGCCCCGGAGTCATGATCGGTTCCCCTCCACCCGAAAATATTCGAGAGAGGCGGCCAGCTTCTTCCGGCCGCGGGCGCAGCGGCTCTTCACGGTGCCTTCCGGAACCCCGAGAAGCGCGGCCGCCTCACTCGTCGAACGGCCCTCGAGGTCGACTGCCACGATCGCGGTCCGCTGATCCGGCGGGAGCTGCGCCAGTGCGCGCTCGACCACCAGGCTGAGCTCCACCTCGGAAACGTAGTCGCGGATATCGCGCGGTTCGTCGTCCTCGTCGGCGGACAGGGACACCGCAGGACGAGCCTTGTTCCGGCGGATGCGGTCGAGGCAGGCGTTGACCACGATCGTGTGCAGCCAGCTCCGGACCGCGGCGTCCCGGCGGAACGAGCCCGCGTTGCGGTGCGCGGACAGCAGCGCCTCCTGCAGGGCGTCCGCCGCGTCCTCGGTGGTGTAGCTGGTGCGTTTGGCGACGTGCCACAGATGGTCGTAGTGCCGTCCGAGCAGTGTCTCGAATGCGTGCCGATCGCCGGCGACGTGCGCAGCCAATAGGTCGACGTCCGAGGGCTCACCCTCGGAATCCCCCCGGAAGATTCGCACCGGCGGATGTTAGCTCAGTTCGCCGATCCGCGAGCACCGGGTGCCGACTACGTCGCGGCGTTGAAACCGATGTCGGCGATGGACGATTGGTTCTTGCCACCGGAATTACTCAGGCCGGTGATCCACACCAGGATGTTCTTGGTGGGTCCCTCCGACTTCACCGGGATATCGGTGACACCGTTGCCGAGGACCTTCGAGCCGAGCACCTGCGTCTGGTCGAGGGTCGGGTTCTCCGACGGGGCGCTGCGAATCTCGACGTTGGTGCCCGGTGTCGGCGAGTTGATCCGCACGCTCGACAGTGTCGCCGGCTCGTCCAGCGTGACCATCAGGCCCACACCGTTCTTCAGCGCGGGGAACGGCTGGAAGTACGAGTCGGTGCTCCACACGGTGGACGTGTTGCCGTCGACCGCCAGCCGGGCGTTCGCGGCGGAGTCGGGGGTGCCCTGCGGCGAGAACACCGTCGCCCCCGAGGGGCTGACCGGCGCGACGTTCGCCGC
>NZ_JAAOQS010000210.1:0-4780 GCF_011603105.1 Rhodococcus sp. A14
ACCGCCGGTGCGGTGCGGTTGTGTGCTGCGGCGGTGGTGAGCAGTTGTGGCAGTGTCGTTGCGGGGTGTTCGGGGCCGCCGGTGCGGTCGAGCAGGTTCCGTCGTTCGTCGGCGTTGAGGATGTCGATGTCGCCGACCCGACTGTCCGTATCGGCGATGATGGTTTCGAGGACACGCAGGTATCGGTTTAGCAGGGCTTGGACGTATGGTTCGTCGAACAGGTCGTGGAGGTAGGTCAGGGTTAGTCGGATTTGGGTGTCGTCGGTGATTTTCAGGGCGAGGGGGTAGTGGGTGTTGTCGTTGGCTCTGACGCCGGTGAGGGTTATGCCGTCGAGTGCGTCGGCCTGTTCGGTAAGTGTGGTCTGCTCGACGGGATACGACTCGAACACCGTCAGCGTGTCGAAGAGGGCGTCGGTTGTTCCGGCGGCTTGCTGAATGTCGGTGAGCCCGAGATAGAGGTGGTCGAGCAGGTCGGCCTGTTCACGGTGCATCCGCGTCAGTAGTTGGGTGATCGACTCGTCCGGGTCCGCTCGCACCCTGACCGGTACCGTGTTGATGAACAGTCCGATCATCGATTCCACGCCTGCGAGCTGGGGTGGTCGTCCTGACACGGTGCTGCCGAAGACTGTGTCGTCGCGGCCGGTCATCCGCATCAGCAGAATTCCCCAGGCCGCCTGCATGACGGTGTTGACGGTGACATCGAGTCGGGCGGCCAACTCGGACAGGGCACGTGTTTTGTGCTCGCCGAGATCGGCGGCTGCTTCGCCCGCCCGCGAGGAGATCTCTCGGCCCGGGTCGGCGGGGGCGAGCAGGGTCGGGCCCTCGACACCCTCGAGTGCCGCCGCCCAGACCCGCCGCGACGTCGCCTCGTCCTGTTCGGCGCGCCACTCGAGATAATTGCGATACGGACGGGCGGGAGGCAACGCCGACGCCTGGTCGCCGGCGGCATAGAGTGCGAGCATGTCCGTCATCAGCAGTGGCATGGACCAGCCGTCGAGCAGGATGTGGTGGTTGGCGACGACCAGCTCGTACCGGTCCTCGGCGACGGTGACCAGGGTGAACCGGATCAACGGCGGTGCGGTCATGTCGAAGTGTGTGGCCTGATCGTCGGCCAGCAGTCGCGTCAACGCGTCCGGGCGAGTGGTGTCGTCGATTTCGCGGAGATCGACCTCGGACCATGGCACCGGCACCTTGTCGAGGACCAGCTGCACGGGTATGCCGTCGGCTCCCTCGACGAACGCCACCCGCAAGTTCGGGTGCCGATTCAGTACCGCCTGTGCCGCCGTGTGCAACCGGGTGGCGTCCACCCGGCCGGTGAGGGTGAACACGACCTGCATCGAGTACACGTCGACCGACGACGCGGCCAACAGAGCGTGGAACAGCAGACCCGACTGCAGCGGCGTCAGGGGCCACACGTCCGTGACCGCCGGATACGCCGCTTCCCAGCGGTCGATGTCCGGTTGGCGTGCGGTGACCAACGGTAGATCCGACGGTGTCAGCCCGCCGGCGTCGGGGGTCTGCGCATGGGTGGCGAGGGCGGCGAGCGCAGCACACCATTTCTCCGCCAAGTCCTGCACATCGGTCCGCCCGATTGCACCGGTCGGGAACGTGAACGTGGCGCCCAGCACCGGACCCTCGCTGCCGTCGGTGACGATCGCATTGATGTCGACGACGCCGTTCGCCGGCATGTCGGCATCTCCCGGGGCGGCGATGTCGCCGAGATGGCCGCACGGTGCCCACTGCGCCCCCGGCATCTCGTTCGGAACACCACCGCCGGACACCCGGCCGAGGTAGTTGAAGCTGATCTGGCCGACCGGCAGCGACCGTAGCTGCTCGGCTGTGTCCTGATTCAGGTAGCGCAGCAGCCCGTAGCCGATTCCCCTGTCCGGTATAGACCTCAGCTGTTCCTTGATCGACTTGACCACCACACCGGCGCCGGCGCCACCGGTGAAGGCGTCGTCGAGGTCGGCGGCTCCGATATCCAGACGCACCGGCAACACTGTGGTGAACCAGCCCACCGTCCGAGACAGATCCGCTCCCGCGGCAATCTGCTCCTGACGGCCGTGTCCCTCGAGTTGGATCAGTGTCGAGGATTCGGAGACCTGTCGCGTGCGCCGCCACCGGCAGACGGCTAATGCCAATGCCGCCAGCAGTCCGTCCTCGACGCCGCCGTGGAACAGTGTCGGCAAGGTCGTCAGGAGTGATGCCGTCACCGGCGCCGGTACGCTCACCTCGACCCGGTCGAGGGTGGACCCGACATCGATAGCCGCGTTGAACGGGCGGAGGCCCAATACCGGGTCGGGGGCCTGCAGTATCGCCTGCCACATCGGCAACTCCGCCAGCCGCGCCGGGGCCGACGCCTCCTCGACCAACGCGTGCGCCCACCGACGCATCGACGTTCCGGTGGGATCCAACACCGGAGTGTGCCCAGCGGACACCTGCGCCCACGCGGAGGCCAAGTCGGGCAGGAGTATCCGCCACGACACCCCGTCGATCACCAGGTGGTGCGCGAGGATCAGCAGCCGGCCCGGCCGCTGCGCGGTGCTGCATTCCGACCGGAAATCGAGCCACACGAACTGCACCATCACGCCCGTCGTCGGCGCCAACCGCCCCAACGCCGCATCCAATTGCGCCGACGCCAACGCCGCCGCGGCTTCCTCGTCGAGATCGGCGGTGACCTCCACCCGACGAACAAGGCCGTCCACATCGATGGCATCCGACCCACCGACTTCCAGACCCCACCCGCGTTCGTCGCCGACAAGTCGCGAGCGGAAAATGTCGTGGTGCTCGAGGACGGCCTCGACCGTCGCCACCAGCCCGCCGCGCTCAATTCCGGGCGGCAACTCCACCCACATGTGTTGCGAGAATCGACCGAAGCCACCGCCCCGCTCGATCAGCGCCCGCGCGACCGGGGTCAGCGGCATCCACCCGATGCCGCCGCCCGGCAACTCCTCGAGCGCCACCGGCTGTCCGGAGTTCTCGGGACGTTGCGCGACTGCAGCCAGGCCGCCGACGGTCCTGCGCTCGAAAACATCGCGTGAGGAGAACACCACGCCCCGGGCTTTCGCGCGCGAGACCAACTGAATCGCGACGATGCTGTCGCCGCCGAGAGCGAAGAACGACTCGTCGACCCCGACGCGGTCGACGCCGAGGACGTCGGTGAAGACGTCGGCGATGGTCTGTTCGGTGGGGGTGACCGGTGGTCGGAACTGCCGGTTCGACGGTGTTGGTGCGGGGAGTGCTCGCCGGTCGATCTTGCCGTTCACGCTCACTGGCATCCGGTCGAGGGTCACGAACACCGACGGCACCATGAAATCGGGCAGGCGGGCACCGACCGTCGCGGCGAGCGTGTCGGGGTCGATGTGGGCGCCCGGGGTCGGCACCACGTAGGCCACCAGTTGCTCGGTGACGGTGCCGTGGTGGACTGTCACTGCGGCGTGGGTGATGTCGGGGTGGGTGGTGAGGGTTGCTTCGATTTCGCCGAGTTCGATGCGGTGGCCGCGGATTTTGACTTGGAGGTCGCGGCGGCCGAGGTATTCGAGGTTGCCGTCGGGGTGCCAGCGGACGAGGTCGCCGGTGCGGTACATGCGTTCGCCGGGTGGGCCGTAGGGGTTGGCGACGAACCGTTCGGCGGTCAGTGCGGGTCGGCTGTGGTATCCGCGGGCCAGCTGGACCCCGGCCACATACAACTCGCCCACCACCGCCACCGGTACCGGATGCAAGCGGTGGTCCAGCACGTAGGCGTGGCAGTTGATCTGGGGTGTGCCGATGGGCACCACGCTCTCTTCGTGCTGGGTGCAGCGGTGGCAGATGACGCTGACGGTGGTTTCGGTGGGCCCGTACTGGTTCCATACCGTCGCCGGACCGAACTCCGCCAACCGTGCGACCGTCTGCCCGGACAGCGTTTCACCGCCGAGGTAGACCACCCGCACGCTGCGGAGGACGTCGGGTGATCGGCTGGCCATCAGGGCGGTCAGTACCGTCGGCACCGACGACATGTGGGTAAGCTTGGGTGCCCGGATGAGTTCGGCGAGGTAGTCGGGGTCGCGTTGGCCGTCGGGCCCTGCCAAGACCACGCAGCCCCCGACCTGCAGCGGTGCGAAGAGGTCGGGGGTCGATGCGTCGAAGGTCACCGCGTTGCTCTGCAGAAGACGGTCACCGGCACCGTAGTCGAACGCCTCGACAACCCACTGCACCTCGTTGACGATCGCGCTGTGCGCCACGGTCACTCCCTTTGGGCGGCCGGTCGATCCCGAGGTGAACATCACGTAGGCCGTGTTCTGCGGGCGTAGCGGTGCGCGGCGGTCCGCGTCGGTCACCGGCGCCCCGGACAGCGGTGACAGATCGATGGTGTCGAGGTGGAGGACCGGTACCGGGTCGGGCGGATCGTCTTGGTCGTCGTGGGTGGTCAGCATGCAGGTGGGTTGTGCCACTGCGAGTATGAAGTGTGTGCGTTCGGCTGGGTGGTGGGGGTCGATGGGCAGGTAAGCTGCGCCGGCGGTGAGGGTCGCGTAGACGCCGACGACGAAGTCGAGGGAGCGGCGCATTCGTAGTGCCACGATGGTTTCCGGGCCCACGCCCTGGGTGATCAGGTGTCGGGCGAGGCGATTGACGCGTGCATCGAACTCGGCGTAGGTCAGTGTTCGGTTTCCGTCCACCACCGCGGGCGCGTCGGGTGTGCGCGTCACCTGCGCACCGAACATCGACACCAGTGTGTCGGTGGTTGTCGCATGATCGGTGTGGTTCCAGTCCTCGAGGATCAGCTGTTTTTCGTCGGCGT
>NZ_JAAOQS010000211.1:0-4270 GCF_011603105.1 Rhodococcus sp. A14
GATGGGGCCGGGTGGGCGCATGAACAGCAATTCGGCGCCGCCCCTCCCGGACGAGCTGGCCAAGATCTGCACCCGCATGCGGCTGCCGTATCTGCGCAAGGCCGCCCCCGACGTGCTCGCGACCGCCCGGGCCCAACGCTGGGACCCGGCCGAGGTGGTGCGGGTGCTGCTGCAAGAGGAAGTCGTCGGCCGGGACGCCGCCACCCGCCGGATGCGCCGCAAGAACGCGAAATTCCCGACCGGCAAGACGTTCTCGTCGTGGCGTCCGGAGGAATCCTCAATTCCCGAGGCCACCCAGAACGCGCTCACCACGCTCGAATGGGTGCATCGCCGGGAGAACCTGGCCGTGTCCGGAGCGTCCGGGACGGGTAAGAGTCATTTCGTCGAAGCGCTCGCGCACGCCGCGATCGAGGCCGACCTGCGGGTGCTGTGGTTCACCCTCGAAACCCTCACCCAGACGGTGAACAAGGCGAAGGCCGACGGGTCGGTCGCCCGCACGGTGGCGAAGGTCTGCTCCTGCGATCTCGTGGTGGTCGATGACATCGGCATGCTGCCCGCCGGCCAGGACGCCGCCGAGGCGTTCTACCGCATCGTCGACGCCGCATACGAGCGCCGCTCGGTCGCCGTGACGTCGAACATTCACCCCTCGGGATTCGACACGATCATGCCGAAGACCCTGGCCACCGCTACTGTCGATCGGCTCCTGCACCACGCCCACGTCATCGTGACCAAGGGCGATTCACACCGCCTCGCCGACGCCCTCGCCGGCAAGGGCGTGCACCCACTCGACTAACGACGCGGACCAACGGCACCGGCCGCCACCGGTCTTCAACGACCACACATCCGGAATTTTGACGTCCACAGATCCGGAGATCTCATGTCCGCCCGCCCGGGATTCCTCGTGTCCGTTGACAGAAACACCAGGGGGCAGTTCGGCGATAGAGCTGACAGGGGCGTGGTTGTGCCCGTGGCCTCGCGTGGCCGGTGATCAACGCGCGATACCCGTGACGGGCCCTGTTTGCTGTGGAAGGGACGATGATGTTCGGGACGGGCGTAATCCTCATGGTTGGCCTGCTGGTGGTGGCGCTTCTGGTGGTGCCCGTCTCGTTGGGTGTGGCGGCACGAGCGGACGCGAAGGTCCGCCGCCTCGCGGAGTCCCGGGCGTCCCATCCGAATCCGGTGGGCTCGGTCGGCGTCGCGGATGTGGACGAGCGGTGTGATCGGTGGCGGCAGCTGGCGACGCGGGCGTGGTTGATCTGCGGCGGCGCCTCGCTGGTCGCGGTAGCGGTCGTGGGTGTCCTGATCTGTGTCGGGTGAAGCCGACGACGTAAGCCGGGAGTGCGTGGGGTGGTTCGCGGCTGTCGGTGCGGGTCGGGCCGAGCCCTCGATGCGGAGCCTGCATCTGAAGGATCCACAGAGCTGAAACCATTTCGGCCGCTGTGACATACGCGCCATAAGCCGCCCGAGATGCGGGCACGCCCAGGTGAGCCGAAGCGGCCCGGTCGGAGTGTAGTCCGCTCCGGCCGGGCCTCGCCGGGACATACATCAGGTACCCGACGCGCATGCCTTGACCGCGCTCCTCGCGGGGTGCGCGTCCGGGAGGAGGCGCACTCCGGTCGGGCGGTGCGGTTCCGCGTTGGTGTACCTGAGTGGTGGGCGTCGGTGATGTCTCCTCGGATGTGCTGCCTGTGAAGTTTTCGACCGGAGCCACGGATTCCAGCGAGACGTGCACCGATCACTCCTAGCCAGTGCAGGTTTGGCTGGCGCCGTATTGGCTTCGCGACCTGCTCCTTCGTGTTCCGGTACGAGGAAAGGGTAGATCCGCCGCTCTCCCCGATCGTCGAAGTGTGACCCGCACCACAGGACTTTCTCGGGTTGTCCGATGTACGGCTGGCGGCCGTCGGTGCAAGCACGTCCCCGGCGGTATCGCGCATTCGAGTGCGGGTGTTGGTTCTGGCAGGGCGGATTCGACCCCTAACCGATCGACTCGCCTGGTAACGATCCTCCCGAACTCCACCCGCCCGGGCCCAGAAGACGTCGGCGGGTGGTGTACAGCAGCGCCAGGTGGTGGGGCGGGTGTTCGAGGTCGGACTGGCCGGTCTGTTCCTCGTGTCAGTGTGGTGTGTTGCGGTTGAATGGGTGACATGGGGTCGTCGGCGGGTGAGCAGCTGTGGCAGACGTTGTCCGATTCCGGGTTGGCGTTGGTGTGTGTCCGCGGGCCGCAGCGCCGATGGGCGGATCTGCTCCTGCCCGGGGATGAATCGGTGGGGGAGCTGACCTGGCTGGCCCGGGACGCCGACGAGATCGCCGAGCAGTACCGCGACCACCGATAGCGACACACAGCCGAGCCGCGATGGCGCTGGAGCGGACCGGGCGACGCCCACCGAAGAAGCGGCACGGTGGTCTGTTTTCGTGTGAGCGGCTTTCGGTGCACATGCAGGTGGACGCGGGATTTTCCGGAGGTGAGGCGCGCCGGTGCCGGTGGTAGCGTCGCGCAGGCTGCCAGGGGTGCGATCGAAAGTCCCCGGGGCGACGTCGCTCCCAATCTTGACCAAGGGCTGCAGCGGCGAAGGGCACGGAAGGTGCGGTAGATGGTGCAACAGCAACGGGCGGTGGTGACCCGGGCGCAGATCGTCCGCGGGGCAGCGGAAATGTTCGACAAGTCCGGGTTCGAGGGCGCCAGTCTCGTCGAGATCCTCGAGGCGGCGGGCATGACGAAGGGGGCCTTGTACTTTCATTTCCGGTCCAAGGAGGATTTGGCCCGGCACATCATCGCCGAGCAGCACCGGATCTCCATCTCCGCGGTGCAGGCCATCGCCGCGCAGGAGGCGTCGGCGATCGAGCAAATCGTGATGCTCTGCCACGAGATGGCCCGGCAGATCGTGCAGGATCCGATCGTGCGGGCCGGGATCCGCATCACTCTCGAGCTCAGCGCCGACGACCGTGGCCCCGCGGGCCCGTACTTGGATTGGATCGCCGCCTGTCAAGCGTTGGCGGCGCGTGCGGTCGCCGAGGGCGACCTTGTCGACACCATCGACCCACCGACGTTCGCGCGGTTCGTCATCGGCGCGTTCACCGGGGTCCAGACCGTCTCCCAGGTCCTGGCCCATCGCGTGGACCTCGAGCAGCGGGTCGACGAGATGTGGGGATTCCTGCTGCCGGATCATGCCGACCGCCCGGCATCCCGGCATGATGCGGATCCGGGCGGCCCGCACCGACGTTCCCGTCACCGGATCGCCCGACCGTCAGGATTAGTCCGCTCAGCCTGCCAACATGACCTGTACATGCTCCCGCAGACCGATAAGTTCACCATCCGCACGACGCGGCGACCGCGATCGGCACAACAGCGGGATGAGTACGGCCGGTGACCGGACCTGCTCCAGCGCGCACCGGTGCGGGTGCGTGAGCCTCGGTGTCGTCGGGGTGGGGATGCCGGTGCCGGGCAGCGGCCGGGTCCGGGTGTCGTGCCCGCCAGGGGCATTGCTGCGCCGCGGCGATGGGGCGGGAGTGTTGAGAAAGGGCGGCCGCGGAGCGCGGCGTGCGTGGGCGGTGTTCGTGTAGGTCCGCTCACGTGCCGGGTGCGGGCGGTGCTTATGCTCGATCCCGGGGTGTTCGCGGAGCGGAAAGGTGGCGCAGCACGGTCCGAAACAGCGGCAACCGGCCGGTCGATGGCCCGGTGTTGACGGTCGGTGTCCGGGTGCTGGTCCGCAGGAGCGCCGCGGCCGACGTCATCGGGGAGATCATCGAGGACTATGCGGCAGTGACCGACCCCGGTGGTGGTGGGCACGAGTGGGCGCCGGTGCATCGGTGGGCGATCGCGGTCGACGACGGGCGACTGGTCTTCGCCGACACCGAGGACCTGACCATCGATCCGAGTTTCCACCACCCCATCCCGGACCCGGACCGCGATCGGGTCGTGCGCACATCCGGCCGGCACCGGGGAGCGTGACGGTCGCACACCGCGCCGCCCGCCGACGGGTCCCGGCCCCCGGGGATGTGGGGTGCCCCGTGCGGTGAGGAGCCCGAAGGCGTCCGAGGTGCCCGGCAGTGGTTCGGTGTTCGGTTAGGTGCAGTCCCGGCAGGTCAGCTGCACGGGGTCGGCGAGTCGGCTGCGGTGATGGACGAGGAAGCAACTGGTGCAGGTGTTATCTGGGGCTTTCTGGGGTCGTCTGCGACGCAGCATGAATGAGTCGATGGAGCGTCGGCGTGTCGTCTATGGACGGGTTATCTGCGGTCCTTACGCTAGTGTCTGTGACGAACGCAACAGCGG
>NZ_JAAOQS010000212.1:0-4250 GCF_011603105.1 Rhodococcus sp. A14
AGAACGAGGTCGAGGTCGGCATGGTCGGCATCAACGTCCCCATCCCCGTCCCCATGGCGTACTACTCCTTCGGCGGCTGGAAGAACTCCCTCTTCGGCGACACCCACGCCCACGGCACCGAAGGCGTCCACTTCTTCACCCGCGGCAAGGTCGTCACCACCCGCTGGCTCGACCCCAGCCACGGCGGCCTCAACCTCGGCTTCCCCCAGAACAACTAGCCCTCCATGAGGCTTTCGTAGACGGAAAACCCACCAATCACCTGTGCGGGGTGCGGATCTCGGACCGCACCCCGCACAGGCCCCAACCGCACGATCACCCATCACACCATCAAGGAGCACGTCATGCCTCTCGTTCACATCCACGTCATCGAGAACAGGCGTACTCCTGAACAGCTTCGTCACCTCGCGGATGTGGTGCAGGGCGTGATGCTCGAGCACTTCGCAGCACCGGACCGAGACCGCTACCAGATCATCTCCGAGCACAAGCCGGGTCAGATCATTGCCGAGGACACCGGGCTGGGGTTCGAGCGAACCGACGACATCGTGGTCGTGCAGGTGGCCCAACAGGGCCGCAGCCAGGAGCAGAAGAAGGCCATGTATCGGGCACTGGCTGATCGCCTGCACGATGAGACCGGTTTGGCGCCAACCGATGTCATCGTATCGGTGCTCGAAAACACACGCGACGACTGGTCCTTCGGCAACGGTGTTGCCCAATTCGTGGAAGGACACCTCTGAGAACGGGCATCGACATGACCGGATATCAAACAGAGATCCTCACCTTCGCCGTGACCTGGGCACGCTACGACGGCTACACGGACATCTCGGCGCACCGATCCGATGGCGGATCCGCCTGCGGGAACCCGAGGGATTCGTCGCTGCTGATTCCGGCCTGTCCAGCATCGGCACAGCGATCCGCCGGGTTTCGACGTACAGCCGCCACAACCAGTCGAGAGCGAAGGAGGCGAGGTGCTCTCGAAACGCACCCTTGTCCGTGACCAGCATTCCGGTCGGTTCTACCCAGCCACGACGCATGATCTCACTGACTGAAAAGTGCACTGCCCGGCTCGACGCTGCGTACAGATAGTCATACGGCTCGCGTTGGCCGACACGGTCTGCGACACACACCCCCGTCGGTACGATGCCACCCGACCACCCGTACTGCTTCCTTCAGCACCGTCAGCACAGCTCTGGTCTCCTCGCTCTTGGCAACTGCCCACTCGAGGAAGTACTTGGATACCAGAGCCGTGCCATCTCCTTGTCCCCGATATAGTTCGATTCGCAAGCAGTGCTCGCAGGGAGCCGAAGTTGCCCACCGACACGAACAACTCCTGGGACTCCTCCAGGTCGAGCGACGCGAAGAAACCGAGATACGTCGCGTCCTGGAGAGCCGCGCGCACAAATGCCACGCCCAGATGACCCACGTCGTGTCGACTGAGCAAAATGGCGGCTCGAATGCTTTCCTGCTGGCGACGAAGGGAACTGTTGACGGCCAACAGCCGGAATCCTTCGCCACGTCAGCCCACTGCAGGTCGCCGACAGTGAGCACATGTTCGGTACAGTCCGCGAAACGTTCCACCGCCCCGATCCGAGACGTCGAGGGGCGTCCAGCGATGAATCGGTCCGTCATTGTCTTCCGACATCGGGCTCATCACGTCGGAGGCTCCGTTGCATGCGCCGGGGACGGTGTGTCGCTCGGGCCTCCTACCTCAGGCATCGCCAGGGCCCCGACGGTGCAACCTTGTTCGATGAAGCCGGCCCATTTCGCGGGCAAATCGACTCCCCGGCCCACCTCGAACTCCATCCGCTGATTCCCGTCGAGCGACTTGTACCCGCTGCCCTGAGCCATGGTCGTTCACTCCCTGCAGCCGGCGAGCCGGCGCCTCCCACCGAGGGCCGATCGCGAACACCTGACCGTCTTGTTACTCCGGATGGCCGGAGGCCGGAACTCAATTGGTCGCGGTGTCCTCGATCCGGAGGATGTCAGAAGAGAGCACCCTGTGTGTAGGGGCAATGGTGCTGCAATCGCCTCGGCACGCAAGCGCGGGTCGTCCTTCGACGACGAACATTGAGCAGTGCCGGGCATCTGCACGCTCCGGCACTTGCACCAACAGTCGGTTCGCTGCCGAAGTCGGCGCCCACGCCCCTGGTGTCCGGCCACCAAGCAGAGAAGAATTTGTATATGCCCAGCTCACACCGGACGCTCCGGAGGAGAAGGAGATGGTTGGGATGGCTGACGAACATCCCCCGCCCGTGTCGGCAGCGGCGGCCGCTGCGGCCGCGTTGCGTGACATCGCAGATGTGATCGGAAAGGAATCCGAGAACGCGACGGCGGTGGTGCCGACCGAGGAGGGCTGGTCGGTGGAAGTGGAGGTGGTCGACGACCGGCACATACCCCCGTCAGCGGACATGCTCGCACTCTACGAGGTGGTGCTGGACCTCGATGGAGAATTGCTGTCGTACCGGAGGACTCGCCGGTACCGGCGCGGCTCCGCCATCGAGGTGGCAGACGAAGCGCTTCCCGTCGACGAAGATGACGAGCCCCACCGTGACCGAAGCGACGGTGCCCGGTGACAGGTGCCGGTGCGAGTTCGCGTCCGCACACCGCAGGTCCTCGGCGCTCACGTCGGTGCGCGTGTCGACGAGGAACTGTCAGGAGGGCGAGTGTCGTGGAGAGCATGAGAACACACCACCCCGATGGTCGGCAGGTGCGCCGACAGCCGTGGTCGATGCTCCCAACCGACGAGTAGGGGAATCCGCCGGCAACAAGCGAATCGAGCGCGTAACTCACGGAATTCATCACCCGGCGCGCCGGCCGGGCGTGCGCGCCTAGGACCGGGCGAGCCGGCGGTCCGCGAGCGCAACGTGCTGTGCGAGGACGGGGCCGATGCCGGCGAGCGCTTCCGGACTCGTCATCTGCTGGTGCGTTACGGGAACGGCGTGTTCGAGGATCTCGCCGCTGATGTGCGGCCTCCACGCGGAGACGCCGGTGGATGCATCCACGGAATCTGCCGCACCGAAGTACAACAGATCGAGACCGCTCGGTGTGGACGGGCGGTGCGCGAGGGCGAGGTCGACCGTCTGGGTGAACACCCGGTGGACGGAGTCGAGGTCGTCCACGGTCACACCAGCGAACAGTCCGCCGGTGCGACGCAATACTTCCACGGCACGATCCGTGGTCGCCGCCGCATTCTCGTCGCCCGGGACCACCGCGCCGAGCTCCGCCAGAAGTGCTGCCACGGTGGGCTTCTCCGTCGTGTGACCGAATCCTTCGGCCAGGTGTGTGTCGAGCATCGCGAGGGTGGCCACCTCCTCGCCGACACCCGTGAGCTGCACCGCCATCTCATGGGCGATCTGACCGCCGACCGAGTAGCCGACCAGGTGATACGGACCGTCCGGTTGCACCGAGCGGATCCGTTGGACATACCGGGCGGCGAGATCCTGCAAGGAGTCGACACGCAGGTCCGGGTCGGTCAGCGCCGGGGATTGCAGCCCGTACACCGGACGGTCGCCGAGATACTGCACCAGTCCGGTGAAGCACCAGGCCAACCCGATCGCGGGGTGGATGCAGAACACCGGGTTGCCGGTTCCAGTGGTACGCAGCGGCAGCAGGACGTCGAGCGACCGGTCGGCGGCATCCTCCGCCCGGGAGTCCTCTGGCGCCGTGGCGATCATGTGCGCCAGGGCTTCCGGTGTCGGATGGGTGAAGATCCACTGCACCGGCACGGCGCGCGCGGACGATTCGGCAATCCGCGCGATCACGCTCGTCGCGGTGAGCGACGTGCCGCCGAGCGTGAAGTAGTTGTCGTCGAGGCCGACCCGGTCCAGGCCGAGCCCCTCGGCGAACGCGGCGGCCACTACTTCCTCGGTCGCGTTGCGCGGCGCCCGGTACGCGGCGCGCACCGCGGCGAAGTCGGGCTCCGGCAGGGCGGCGCGGTCGAGTTTCCCGTTCGCGGTGACCGGCACGGCGTCGAGCACGGTCACGGTCGCGGGGACCATGTGCGGGGCCAACCGCGCGCGGGCGTGCGCCAGGACCGCGGAGGTGTCGAGTAGCGAACCCGCAGCGGGGACGACGTAGCCGGCCAGCCGGTCGCCGCTGGTGTTCACGACGGCACGATCGATACCGGGGTATCCGAGGAGAGCCGATTCGATTTCGCCGAGTTCGATCCGGAAACCACGAATCTTCACCTGAAAATCCGAGCGACCCACATACTCGAGCACCGGCCCACCCACCGACCGCCGCCACCGCACCAC
>NZ_JAAOQS010000213.1:0-4246 GCF_011603105.1 Rhodococcus sp. A14
GTGCCGTTGCTGGAGCATGCGCAGGTTCTCCCCGAACTCGGCGGGGGCGGCGGGGCGATCGGCCGGACTCCGGGCCATGGCGGCTTCGATGCCGGCGGACACGTCTTCGGGGATGCCCTCGCCCCGCAGGTCCGGAACCGGTTGCGTGGTGATTCGCAGAAATTGGGCCACCACCTGCTCGCCGCTGCGGCGTTCGAATGCCGCGTGCCCGGTGATCGCGCAGAACAGCGTCGCGCCCAGTCCGTAGACGTCCGATGCGGCGGTGGCCGAGCGCCCCTCGAGCACCTCCGGGGCGGTGAACGCCGGCGACCCGGTTACCGTGCCCGCGGTGGTCTCGAAGCCACCGGCGATGCGCGCGATACCGAAGTCGGTCAGCTGTGGCTCGCCGTAGTCGGTGATCAGGATGTTCGCCGGTTTGACGTCGCGGTGCAGGGTGCCGATCCGGTGTGCGGCCTCCAGTGCGCCGGCCACCTTGATGCCGATCCCGAGCGCCTCGCTCCATCCGAGCGGGCCGGACCGGCGGATCCGGGCCTCCAGCGAATCGCGGGAGTGATACGGCATCACGATGTACGGCCGCCCGGACGGCGTGGTGCCGACCTGCAGAATGTTGACTATGTTCGGGTGGCCGGACAACGCGCCCATGGCGCGCTGCTCGCGCAGGAACCGTTCGAGGTTGTCCGGATCGAGATCGGCGGTGAGCACCTTGATCGCGACCGTCCGGTCGAGGACCGGCTGCCGGCAGCGGTAGACGATGCCGAAGCCGCCGCGCCCGATTTCGTGGGCGCCTTCGAAGCCGGCCCCGGCCAACTCCGACTCGATTCCGGGAGTCGGGTCGCGCTGCGTTGTCAGCGGATCAATTTCGGCCATCACCTATCGATCCCGCTGCTTGGTGTCCGCAGCTGTCACCCATGCATCTCCTCACGACGACGTGATCTCAAGCGTAGTCGGCTGTAGTTGTGTCAATCCGGGGTTCGCCGCCGACGCGGCGGGCCGTCTCGGGGTGACCGTGCCCTCGAGCTCTGACCGAGTATGGTCTCTACCCACTGCACTGTGAATATTGCGCTATATGGTCGCAAGTGCGACCATATATGTATGGGTGAGATGTCGGTGTCGGCGGCGGCTGCCGAGCTGGGCGTGTCGGGTCGGCAGGTCACTCGTCTCGCGCGGGCGGGGGAGTTGGTGGTGACGCGGGAGGTGGGGAAGGCGTTGCTGTTGGATGCGGGGTCGGTGCACCGTGTGGCGCAGGCGGACCGTCATCGGGGTCGGCCGTGGAACGGGGATGTCGCGTGGGCGGCGTTGGCGATGTTGTCTGGTGTGGGGGTGGATTGGATTTCTCCTTCGCAGGTGAGTCGTTTGAGGCATCGGCTGCGCCGGGCGAGCGCGACCGAGGTGGCGTTTCTTGCCCGCCGGCGCGCGCGGGTGCACCGGATGCGGGGGTGGGGTGATGATCTGAACACTCTTGTCACCGGCGGGTACGTGGCGGCCACCGGGGTCAGTGCGCTGACCCATGTTCCGGGGGTGGCGGGCCGGTTCGGTTTGTCGGGAAGGGCTGGTGGTGCGGTGGACGGGTATGTGGTCGGCGACGACCTCGACGGTGTGATCGATACCTTCGGTTTGGTGGCGGACGGTGAGGGGGACGTGACGTTGCGGGTGGTCACTGGCCTGGACCGGTTTTTCACGACGACGACGTTGCCGGTGGCGACTGTTGCGGTGGATTTGATGGAGTCGCTCGACACCCGGGAGCGCAGCGCCGGGGCGCGGGTGCTGGGGGAGTTGCTCGATGATTTCCGGTGAGCGGCCGGTGTGGACGGTGCAGGCACCGGTCGGTGGGTGGGGGCCGCCGTGGCCGCAGGCCGCCGAGATCGCCCAGATGATTCCGTCCGAGCAGTGGACGTTGATCGGCGGGTTGATGGTTCAGCTTCATGCGGTCCGCGCGGGTGTGCCGCCGACCCGGGCGACGGTCGATGTCGACATGATTCTGCATGTGGAGACCGGTGCCGCGACGTTCGGCGGTGTCCGTGCCCGGCTCGAGCAGCTCGGATACGAGTTGCAGATGCCGGTGAGGGGGCGGGTGCACCGGTTCGTACGTTCGGGTGGTGTCGAGCAGGTCGATGTGATGGTCGCCGACCACCTGGCACCCCGGTTTCGGCCGAGTGTGTCTGGACGTGAGGTGTTCGCCGTTCCTGCGGGCACGTCCGCGTTGCGTAAGACGGTGGACTGCCTGATCGAGATCGATGGGGTGTCAACCAAGTTGAGTGTGCCTGACGTCCTGGGGGCGTTGGTGCTCAAGGGCGCGGCCTACCTCGAGGATCCCCGCGATCGGGGGCGTCATCTCGACGATGCCGTGGTGTTGGCGTGCGCTATCGAGAGCCCCGTGGCCGATCGGGGACGGATGAGGGGAAGTGATCGCGGCAGAGTCCGAGCCCTGGCCGAGGTGTTAGTCGATCCGGATCATCGGTCGTGGCTGGTGATGCCCGAGCAGCGCCGGAGACGAGGACGTGATGCGTTGCTACTGCTGGTTCAGGAGCCGAGAACGAGAGCTCCTCTGCAGCAACGGAATACACGATAATGAGACACTTTGTCGACTGCCGCTCTACCGGGCGCGGACGTGGCGTAGATCGCAGGTTCCCCCGACGGCGGTGCGGGGCGATCCTGCACACCGAGGCGGAGGCGCTGAGCGCGCTTCTGGCGGCGGTGGGCCCGGATCGGGGCCCGGTTCGATGAACCGGACCCGCTGACCCCTGGGCGGCCCGCCTGGGACCTGGAAATCGCCCTGCGCTGCCGGGGATCGGGCGGACGAAGGCGACGGACCTGATCGCCCGCAAACGCCTCCTGCTGTACCCGATCTTCGGTTTCGGTCGTGAGTCAGGTCCTGGGCACCGCCCGGGCACATCTGAACTCGGTCCGGGAGGCGTTGCGCGCCGACGACGGGGCGTTGCATCACCGGTTGCTGTCGATCCGGGAGGAGGCCGGCCTCCCCGAGGAGATCTCCGCGCTCCGCGTGTTCGATGTGATCGCGTGGATGGACGGGGAGAAGTCGCGGCCTGGGCGAGCGCTCTGACCTGGGAAGGTGACACGTCCGGGTGGGGTCTTCGGCAGGTGCAGGAGGATGATGGGTATGCGGATGAAGTTTCATGAGCAGCTCGACGAGCTGACGGACCGTTTGGCGTCGATGTGCCGGCTGGCCGGGGATGCGGTGCAGGCGGCGACCGAGGCCCTGGTGCTGGCGGACCTGCCCCTGGCGGAGCGGGTGTTCGACCTGAACGATCAGATCGAGGAACTGCGCGGTCCGTGTGAGGACCTGGCGATGGCGCTGTTGGCGTTGCAGGGCCCGGTGGCGCGTGATCTGCGTCAGGTGGTCACCGGTGTGCACCTGGTGGCGGATCTGAGCCGGATGGGTGGGCTCGTGCAGCATGTGGCCGAAAGCGTCCGCCGCCGTCATCCCGAGCACGTCGCTTCCGGTGAGGCGGAGGAATTGCTCTCCGAGATGGGGCGGGTGGCGGCCGAGTTGGCCGGCCTCGCCGAACGGGTTCTGCGCACGCACGATCCGGAGCTGGCCGCTGAGATCGGTAGACGCGATGACGAGCTCGACGATCTGCATCGACGGCTGCTCACCTTGATCGAGGATCCGGCCTGGACCGGCACCATCCCGGCCGCGGTCGATGTGACGTTGTTGGGGCGTTTCTACGAGCGCTTCGGTGACCATGCCGTTGTGGTCGGGCGCCGGGTGATTTTCCTCGTCACCGGGGAACAGATGACCCCGTAGGTCGTCGCCGTCACGGGCCGCATCGCCGCCGATCCGAGTGTGGACTTCGCCCTACCCGTTGGTGTGCGCGTTCGTGCCGATGGCGGCAATGGTGGTGTGGTTCTTCATGTCGATGGCGCTGTTCTTCACCCCCCGACCGAACCTGCTATTCGGGTTGTTCGAGGGCGTCGGTGATGCGGTCGTGGACCGGAGGTTTCGAGGTTTGTGCGGTGGTGCGGGCGGCGGCGTGGGCGCGGGTGTATTCGTCGTCGCTGAGCCGATGGGGTGCGGGGGTCTGGTGTGGGCCTGTGGGCGAGTTCGCGTCTGGGGTGATGCACCGTGGGTTTTCGTGCCGGCCGAGGCCCGGTCGCAAGCACCCGCTCCCCGGAGCCTGGTGGGGGCAGGTCAGGTTCGGCGCGCTCGGCTGGCGTGGGTGGCGTGCTTGGTGCTTCGGTAGGAACATTCTGCGGCACAATGAATGTCGGTGGCGGTGTGCTTGGG
>NZ_JAAOQS010000214.1:0-4079 GCF_011603105.1 Rhodococcus sp. A14
CCCCCGCCGCGATTCCGGCCAACCCCCCAGCGCCGATCCACACCGCCCCGCAATCATCGGTCAGCTACGCGTCCTGCGCCGACGCAAAAGCAGCCGGTGCGGCGCCGATCTACCAAGGCGAGCCCGGCTACTCGACGAAACTCGACCGGGACAAGGACGGTATCGCCTGCGACAAGTGAGGCGTCAATAGCGTCGCCGTCGTGCGATGATCGACGGTGCGGGTCACAAGGGGCACAGGGTCTGCCGGGTCCGGTTCCAGAACGGAAACAGCTCGGGGCTGCCGGCGTCCGGGTGTTGCCGTTGCGCCTGCTCGATGAATTCGAGGACCGTCTTTCCGGTGGTGTGCGAGAGTGCGCAGGCATCCAGACTCAGCTTCGCCGACGCCACGAACCCGATCCACTCGGCGTACGGGCCCAAGACCCCGGAATCGACGAACGGAGCGAGGCCTGTCCCCCACCGGTTGAAGGCGGACTGCAACCCGAAATCACAGGACTGCCCGAATAATTCACTGCACGTCGTCGGTCCGCCGTGAACCATGACCGCGGTATCGGGCAGCGGGCGCGGCGGCTCGGGCGAATCCGGTCGCGACGCGACCACCCACACCACAAGCACGACGGCGCCCACGACCAGGCACACCAGCACCGCCTTCAGGACCTGCTTCATCGCTCACCCACCTCGTCACACACCTTCATTGCACCACTCCCGCCCTCCGTCCGGCCCGAAACACGGCTGGACGGGAACGAGAAGTCCAGACCAGGAGCGCCGTCGTAGGTCACCGGAGGGGATGGCACCGCCATGCGGGCCGCTCCTCGCATGACGCGCAATGCACCGTGCGCTCGGTAGCCGCGGGCCGCGTGCACCCGACCGGTACCGGTGACACCCGACCCGTTCCTGTCTGCTGATGCATGGGCCGCCGGTGCCACTCGAACCGCCGACCGACGTGCGTGATGTGATTCGGTCCACGGAGCCGGCAATCGAGGGCCCCGCCGGCACGGAATGGAGGACCGAGATGACCGAAGTCGACTACATCGACGTGGTCGGGGCGCAGTCCGTGCTCGAGGTGGCCGAAGTGGTCGCCGCGGTGCTCGGGGCCCAGATGGAGATGGGCTGCGAACCCGGCCGCATCGTGGTCACCGCAGCATCCGATCCCGAACTTCGGGTTGTCATCGGGCTTGCGATCAACGACCGCGGGCTGCCCGAAAGGTGGACGCGGCGAATCACGATCACCCACGAACGAAGTAGCGACGAACGCCGCCGCTGGACACAGCACCTACACCGCACCGTCACCGAACGCCGTGACTGGACACTCACCGTCACCTCCGCCGGACAGCCGAACCCACACGCCCCACCCTCATCGAACGCCCGGGGAGGTTGACCCGCTCCGCGGGAAGAAACGCGCCAGAGCCCAGACGCCGTCACCTCGTGCACACGGGGAGTAAGGCCGGGAACAGTCATCGGGCGCTTCGTCGTGACCAACATGTCGAGGTCGTTCTGTAGCCGACGCGGCAGCCCCCGCCGCCAGTGACCGAGGATCCTCACGGGGTCGCGTCCCATGCGGTCGGCGAGGGGCTCGCCGGTCACCCAGCTCGTGCGTGCCGACTTGTCGCCCGCGCAGCGCGGGCGACGTGGTCGTCTTCGCCGCGCAGCGTGCACGCCGCAGCCCAGAACACTGATGCTGTCGGAAGCGGGCGTTGGTGACCGCGGTCGCCGCTGTCCCTGTGCGTGGCTGCGATCTATCCGCAACACACACAGGCTCATTCCGGTCATGAACGGCACCGGCGCTGGGTGGTCGGCCGTACGCTGACCCCACAACGAAGGACGTGCGCGGAAGTGGGGGCGAGTCGACATGGACGAACTCGACAGCAAGAATCTGGGCAGGCTCCGCCGCATTGCGGACGCCCTCCGAGTCCGGGGACTTCACCCCGTGGCTCGCCGAAAACATCGACGTCCTCGCCGACGCCCTCGAAATGACTCTGACCGTCGTCGCCACCGAAGTGCGGATCGGCGACTTCCGCCTCGACATCCACGCCAAGGACGGCAACGACCGCTCCGTCGTCATCGAGTACCAACTCGAACGCACCGACCACGGCCACCTTCCGGGCGCGGCAGGCAGATCGGAGCTGGTGGAGGCCTCAACACGCGGCCCGGGCGGGGATACGGCCGTTCGGTGTGCCGGGATCCGGCGCTGCACACGTGGAGTCGTTACGCCCACGACGTGATCGCCCTGCTCGACCACCTCAGGGTTCCGGGGGCCGTCGTCGGCGGGACCGGGTTGGGCGGCACCATCGCCTTACGCGCCGGTTTGGCCTTTCCCTCGTGGGTTCGGGCGGTCGTCGTGATCAGCGCCGAGGATATCGAGGACGACGACGCAAAATTGGCCGAAACCGCGTTGATGGACCGCTTCGCCGAGCCGGTGCGCGCAGACGGTATCGAAGCGGCGTGGGAGTTGTTCCTCCCCCACCTGCAACCGCTGATCGGGAACCCGGTGCGCTCTGCGATACCGCGCGCCGACCCGGGAAGCGTCGCCGCCGCGGCCGCCATTGGGCGTGACCGCTCATTCGACACGCTCGACGAACTCAACGCGATCGAGGTTCCGGTGCTCATCGTCCCCGGCGCCGACGAGCGCCATCCGGCCGAGCTCGCCGAACGCATGAGCGCGACCAACCCGCATGAGACACACTCGACGAGAGAACGTGTCCTTCGACGCGCTGCGGACAGCCGACGATCTCGCCGACGCCGTCGCCCCGGAGATCCGCCGGTTCCTCGACAACTGAGGCCATTACCCGACCCCGTGCGCGGCCGAGACACGTTCTTCTCAGAGGAGTGCCTGGGCGATACGGCCACTCGGCACTGGCACCACTGCTCAGCGGTGCCCGGTCCGCGGGCCAGGGGGAATAGCGGGCTTGTCAAGTCACGGATGGCAGTATCCGGTCGTCACGCCTCGATGGCGCTGGGTCTCTGATCTTGGACAACGAAGCTGGCGCGGGTGTGGATAGGCGCGCCCGGGCGCCGGATATACGGAACGACGCGGAAGTCGTTGCGCCACAATCGGTGATTTAGGTCGACCAGCACGTATCCACGCTGTGCGTTGAAGAATTTCATGTCGGGATTGGCGGCCAGCAGGCGGCGCCCGGTGTCGTTGATGTCGGCGCCGTCGCCGGCGGAAGTGATCGAGGTTCCCGAGAATTCCGACGCGACGACCGGTGATTCGGGGTCGGCGTAGTCCCGGCGCAGGTCGGCGACGATGTTCTGATGACGGTCGCCGGTGATCACCACCAGGTTGCGGACGCCGCGATCGGCTGCGGCGCCGAGGACGGTGTTGCGATCGGCGACGTATCCGTCCCACGAGTCGGAGGACACCACGGTGTCCGGGCCGGGGTCGTTGTCGGTCTGGCCCATCGCCACCTGATTGCCGATGATCTGCCAGCGGGCCGGGGAGCCGGTGAATCCGTCGAGCAGCCAGTTACGTTGCTGTGCACCCAGCATTGTGCGGTCGGTGTCGAGCCGGTCGACGCAGTGCGCCGTGACGTCACCCCCGCAGGCCTGCCGGTCCCGGTATTGCCGTGTATCGAGCATGGTGATCTGCGCGAGATCGCCGAACCGGTAGCGTCGGTGCAGGCGCATCCCCGGCCCCGCGGGCCGCTGCGTGAGTCGCAGCGGCTGGTGCTCGTAGAGCGCCTGGAAGGCCGCGGCACGGCGGCGGCGGAACAGGGCGGGAATTCGGTAGATATCGAGGCCCAGTCCCGGCGAGTCCGCGGCCCAGTTGTTGTCGACCTCGTGATCGTCCATGGTCACGATCCAGGGAAACGCCGCATGCGCGTCGCGCAGCGGCTGCTCGGCTTTGTACTGTGCGTAGTGCAACCGGTAGCTGGGCAGATCGACGGCTTCGCCGCGGTCGACTCCCATTGACATTCCCTCGCGGCCGCGCCGCCACCCGCGCTCGTAGATGTAGTCGCCCAGATGGACGACCAGATCGAGGTCTTCCTCGCTCATGTGCTCGTAGGCGGTGTAGAAGCCGGAACTCCACGACTGGCAGGAGGCGAACGCGAAGCGCATCCGCGGGGTGGGTTGCCCGGGGG
>NZ_JAAOQS010000215.1:0-4005 GCF_011603105.1 Rhodococcus sp. A14
CAGGTGGTATCTGTAGTTGGCGTCGCCAATCGTGTTGTCTGCGCTGATAGACCGCTTGCAGTCGCGTCTGTAAGCGATCAGCAGTTCGACGAGGGTCAAATTTCCGCCGGGTGAGGGCGGTGGCCGCCGAGGCGGCGGCGGAGCTCGAGGTTCTCGCCGTGTACGGCCTCCAGGGCCGACTTCAGGGTCTGCACTTCCTCGCGGTGCCGGCGTTTGAGTTCGGTGATCTGGACGGTCAGGGTCCGTACCACGCTGCTCGGGTGGTCGGGATCGGCGGGCGGCGATGGGGCTGGCGGGGCGCTGCGCTGCTGGGTCCGCAACTGCTCGACGCGGTGACGGATCTCGGGATTGCGGTAGAGGAAGTCCAGTGAGACGCCCGCGGTTTGGGCCAGGCCGCGGAAGGTGACGGGGTCATTGCGGCGGATCATTTCCCGGATGCCGTGGTCGGCGCGGGAGTGAGCGGCGGCGCTCTTGGCGGCGGCGGCGCGGCGCAGATTGTCGGGGTTGCCTCGGCTCACGGTCGCCTCTCCTTGTCGTGTTCGGCGGCCAGGGCGTCGGTGCGGGCGGCGACGCCGGCGCCGCGAACGGCCCGGCCGTCGCTGTCGGTTCGGTGGCCGGTTTGTTCGAGCGTGTCGATGATGCGGCCGAGGGCGTCGTGTTCTTGTGTGCGCCCGGCCAGCCACACGTTGTCCGGGCTCATCTCCTGCCCGGTGCGGGCCGCGAACGCCTGGCGGCGTTCGTCGATGAGTTGCAGTGTGTGGTGCTGCTGGGTTCTCAGCTCGGGCAGGAAGCTGGCGTCGGTGGCGAACTTGTCGCAGGTCAGGCAGGCGTTGCCCTTGTCGCAGGCCTGCCGGGGCGGCAACAAACACCACCCATTGGGCAGGATCCGGTCGGTGCGCTTGTCGAGCTCGAGCATGTCGTAGAGGTCACGGGTGTCGACCGGCAGGTCGCGGCCGTCCGCGGTGACCTTGCGGTAGCGCAGAAACTCCCGTTCGTGCGTCTCGGCGAGGGTTTCGGCGTATTCCATGGTCATCGTCGGGCTGACGTGGCCCATGTACCGCTGCACGACGTGTAACGGCACGCCGGCGTTGAGCAGGCTGGTGGCCTTGGTGTGCCGGAATCGGTGGGTGCGATTGAAGTCCACGAGCCGTCCGGCGCTGTCGCGAACGTCGAGCCGGCGCGCGAACACCGCCAGGGTTTGGGTGATGCGGGACGGGGGAAAGGGCTTGTCGGCGTTGCGGTTCATGTTCTGCCCCAGGAATAGGTATTTGGGTGTGACACCCTGTGCCCAGCGGGGCCCGAGATGCTGGTCGGCCCAGCGTCGCTGTTCGTCGATGATGGCGACGATTTCGGCGTCGACCAGCACGGTGTCGGGGGCTTGTTCGATCTTGGTTTGCTGGTATCGCAGCTTGGCGACGAAGGCGCCGTCGGCCGGACCGGTGGAGCCGCCGAGGCGGTCCAGCGGCAACAGCGGCTCACGATCGAGCATCCTGATCTCGCTGATCCGCCGACCGGTGCGGGCCACCAGCATCAGGATGCGCATGATCTGCTCGTCGCCGAGCCCACCGCCCTCGATCGGCTCCCCGAGCAGGTGCACGTTGCTCATGATCTGGGAGAACGCGGTGTCGTCGATGACTTCCTGGCGCTCGCGCAGCACCCGGGTACGACGGCCCTTCTCCCCGTGTCGCCACAACATGGCGTGGTAGGGGCCGAGTCGCAACCATCCGGGTTCATCGAGAACCTGTGCGGCGGTCTCGCGATGGTCGGTCATGAACGCGTAGAACGTTTCGAGGCAGGTGACAAGGGTGTTGACTCGCTGGGGCGAGAGGGGCTTGCCCTTGTTCGGGCCGGACTGGGTGATCAGGGCGCGCACGTGGCTGAGGAAATCCAGCATGAACGCCCGGATCCCGGCCGGGTCCTCGCGCAACCACGGCGGCGGGACAGGGTCGTGGCCGGCGATCCAGTCGGCGAAGACCTGCAGCGCAGTCCGTTGGGGGCCGGCGACCGTGCTCCAGGTCAGCTGCCCGGTCTCCAGGGAGACTTTGAAATACCACTGGATGGCGATCCGCAACCACAACGGCTCGAGTTGCTGGAAATAGACAGCGTGATTGCCGAGTGGTTCGTGGGGGCGCAGCGGTATCCGCGGATCGAGCGTCGGATCCCACACCTCCCGCCGCCACCACGGGCGCTGGTCGTATGCGGCCCACAGGATTTCGTAGCAGCGCCGAAGCGTTGAGCCGACGTTCTCTTGCCAGAACCTGCCCGGCAGGCTGCCGTTTCGCCGGGCATAGGCGGCGGCGATGGATCTCTCCCATTCCCGTGGGGCTGCGCGCATCAGCGAGCCACTCAGTTCCGGGTGGTCCTCGACCGTGGCGGCCAACCAGCGGATCAGCGAACGCAAGACACCTACCGGGACCCGACCGCCGAGTTCGGCGATGCGCCAGCAGCACCAGGCCATTTCGCGGTCCATGTCCGCCGGAAGCTGCCCGAAACGAATGCGGAAACCCGGACCGCGAGGATCCGTCAGGAATGCGGTCAGGTCATCGGTATCGAGGTCGTTCGACGCGAGGTCGATCGTGCGAAACCGATCGGGCATCTCGGCCCAGAGCGACTCGAGCACATCGCCTCGGAAGCGTCCAGAGGTGTCGCGCAGGTTCTCGAGCAGCCGTCGTGACCCCATCAGCAGGGCCCGATCACGCCGGTGCCGACCGCCCGCCACCCGGCGGTGAACTTGGCCCAGTCGGCCACCGCCCGCAGCTCGGCATCCTCAGTGACATGGGCGTACGTGTTCAGCGTCGTTTGCACGTCCGCGTGCCCGAGTCGACGACTCACCACGTGTACCGGGACCCCCGACAGCAGCAGCGCTGTGGCGTGAGAATGCCGGAACCAGTGCGGAGTCCAGCCACCCGGGACCTGCCCGGCGAGCTGACTGCGGAGCCGACGCACCAGGTCATACACGCTGTCGGGGCTCCACGATGCGAATCGAGGCTCCCGCCCCAGATTGACGAACACATACGCGGTGTCGAAATCGGCGGTGGCCAGATCCGCGCCCGCCTCGCATAACTGCCAGAGGTACTCGCCGTAGAGGCGGTCGAGGTCATCGGAAACGTAGAGACGCCGGTAGCCACTCTTGGCACGCACACCGCGCGGATGCTCGCGGGCGACGACCTCGATGAACGGCGTATCCCCCCGACCGGTATGCCAGTCGCGGTGCTGCAGCCCCAGCGCCTCACCCAGACGGAGCCCCGTCTCGGCAAGAAGAGCCCACAACAGCCGGTTGCGCACCGAGCCCCGCCACTCCCGCGTGGTCGGATCCCACTGCGCGCACGCTCCGCAGATCCGATCAATCTGCCCGGGCGTCAGCGTCGACGGCGCCGCCCGCCGCGGCTGTCTAACCCGGACCACCGCCCGGCGGCGACCCCGACGCCGGGCGATGTGCTCAAGCAAAGGTTTGTAGCTGCCGTTGCGGCCGTGGACAATCCGATACAACTCGCGGCCGACAGCGATGCCGTTGAGTTGCTGGTAGGAGTAGCACGCGAGCACAGCCCGCAGCCGCACCGCGATGGTCGACTCGGCAAACCGGGCCCGCCCCGGCGCGATCGACACCACGTCGGGTTCGTCCCCGGTACGCAACCAACACAAGAACCCGCCGAAATCCTCCAAAGTCACCGCGCGCCAGTCCCGATCGAACTCCGACAGGTACTCCCACCACAGCGCCAACGCCCGCGCGTAGGACTTCACCGTGTTAGGCGAGTTCCCCTGCACCCGAAGGTATTCCAAATACTCCTCGGCCGGCGCGACCGGAAGATGGTCCCAACCCACCACGGTCCACGTCCGCTCCCCGTCGGCCAGCACCAGTCGTTGTGACCTGCAAGGCCCCGCTGTTGCGTTCGTCACAGACACTAGCGTAAGGACCGCAGATAACCCGTCCATAGACGACACGCCGACGCTCCATCGACTCATTCATGCTGCGTCGCAGACGACCCCAGAAAGCCCCAGATAACA
>NZ_JAAOQS010000216.1:0-3990 GCF_011603105.1 Rhodococcus sp. A14
CGTAGATGTACGCGCCGCTCACGTGGAACAGGGTCGCCATCTCGGTCACGTCTTCGGGGACCTCGAGGGTGTGGATGTCGCCGGGCGGCTCGAACGCGTAGGTGCCCGCTTCAGCCCACCAGTCGTATTCGAGGTAGTGCCAGCGGCCCCGCAGGGTGAACGCGTGCACCGCCCCGGCGTGCCGGTGTCGGGACAAGATGCCCGAACGGCGCACCCGCAGAATGTTCACGAAGTAACCCTGGCTCGCCGACAACACCAGCGGCCGGAACTCCACGTCCTTCGACTGCGGAACCCACAGCCGCTCATCACACTCCAGATCCAATGCACCCGGAACGATCAGATCGTCACTCATCCCGT
The DNA here is from genome assembly GCF_011603105.1 of Rhodococcus sp. A14. Lineage (NCBI taxonomy): Bacteria > Bacillati > Actinomycetota > Actinomycetes > Mycobacteriales > Nocardiaceae > Rhodococcus > Rhodococcus sp. A14. The sequence goes on from NZ_JAAOQS010000216.1 coordinate 358, forward strand.
ACGGCTTCGGACCCGTGTAGGGCACAGCCTCTTCGTTCTTCATGTCAACGGTAGAACTCACGATGCTCTCCTAGTGCCTAATCGCATAAGTGACGGTACAGCACCGTGACGGGGCTCACAAGGCCCCGAACAAAATTCGCCGCAATAGCCCGGTTTTCCTATAGCACTACACATTCCGTATCGACAAGAAGTCAGGCAAGCGTGAGGTAGGTCCCGGCAACTGCCTACTTAACCGAATCATTTCCGACCCGCAGGCCCAGGACGGCCGAGACGCACCTGGTGCGGAGGGGGTACTTAGTCGACTAAGCTACGCGTGTGACGGACACCCGACAGACCCGCGACTCGGCGGATCGACCCGGTCGCGCGCGTCGAGTGCGGATGAGCGACGTAGCGAGTCAGGCCGGGGTTTCGTCGGCGTCGGTCTCGTATGCGTTGAGTGGTGCGCCGGGGGTCAGCGAGGAGCGGCGCCGTCATATCCTCGCCGTGGCGGCCGAGATGGGGTTTCGGCCCAGCCGCACCGCCCGGGACCTGCGCTCGGGTACCACCCGGACGATCGGGTTGCTGCTGGCGGATATCACCAACCCGTTCTACGCCGAGGTCGCCGGGGGCGTGGTCGCCGCCGCGCACGACGAGGGCTACGAGGTATCGGTCGCTCACGTCGGGGTCGACGGCACCCGGCAGGCCGAGGCGGCCTATGCGCAGGTCGACCGCAATTGCAGTGGGTTGATTTTCACTGGGCTGGTGGCCGCCGACAAGCCGCTGCTGGACACTCTCCGACAGGAGAACATTCCGGTCGTACAGGTCTACCGGCGGGTCGAAGGAGAACCCTCGGACTGGGTCGGGATCGACGACTACCACGCGGCGTTCGAGATGGCGTCGCATGTGGTCGCCACCGGACGGCGCAAGGTCGCGATTCTCGGTGGACCCGAAGCCTCGAGCGCGTCCACCGGTCGTCTGCGCGGCTATCAGGACGCCCTGCGCAAGGCGGGATTGACCGCGGTGAACGAACCCGATGTGTGGGGAGAACTGAGCCGCGCATCCGGGGCGCTGCATGCGCGAACGCTGTTCGCCAAGTACTCCGACGTCGACGCGGTCCTGTGCGGAAACGACGTGATCGCCCTCGGCGTTCTCGACGTGTGCACCGAGATCGGCAAGCGCGTACCGGAGGACATGGCACTGACCGGGTTCGACGACATGAGCTTCTCGAGCGCCGGGCCCCTGCAGTTGAGCACCGTCACCGTTCCGCGCGACCTGATGGGGCGCCGCGCCGCGCGACGGCTTCTGCAGCGCATCGCCGGTGACAACAGCCCACCCCGAAACGACCTGCTGCCGTACGCGATTCAAGTTCGATCCACCACCGTCCCAGTGGGCGGGCGCTGACCCCCTGCGCCGACCGCGGACTCGGCCCGCCGGTGTCGCAGGCCGGGCACGGCGTCGGTCGCCGAATCTTCGTGCTCGCCCTCGCTGGAAGTGGTGGTCGCCCCGCCGGGGGTGCGCCCCGGCGGGTTTTCCGGTGCCGGCACGACGGACGGAGTCCGTCGCGGCGCCGCGACTCGTACCGGCCGGCATCAGAGACGGCAGCGACCTCCCCGAACCGCCCCGAGTCCGAGCGATCCACCGCCTCGCCACCGCCTGCGCAGACGCATGACCCACCACTGATGCGAATAAGCGATTGTCCCCCGCAGCAGGCGCTCGGCCTCGACTATCGGTGTTCCGTCAGCCCACGCGATTAGCCGTTCTTAGACAAAGGCTTACGCCGGATATCCTCAGCTTGTTTGTGGGTTGTGTCGGCCGTCACGTCAATGTACGGTACATTATTCGATTAAGTGCGATGCTGCTTGATGGAAGCCGGTATCTCGCCTAACCACACCACGACTTTCCAGTCGTGCTTTCGTAACAGGAGTTCACGATCATGTCCGACACAGCGCGCACGACGAGGGTTCCGACCACCACCGAGTTGCTCGAGGACCAGCCCAAGAACTGGGGCAAATGGGGTTCCGACGACGAAGTGGGCGCGCTGAACTACCTCGGCTCCCGCGAAGCGCTCGCCGGCGTCGGCGAAGTCAGGCAGGGAAAGACGTTCACGTTGCAGGTGCAGATCGGCAACCCCAAGGGGGATCCCACCTTCCCGGGCCCGCGGGGACCGGCGCGCCGGGTGAACATCATGGATCGTGGTGTCTATCTCGGTGGTGCCGGCCCGGAGGTCGAAGGTGATGCCCAGTTCGCCGACGACATGATCATCATGTACCTGCAGGGTTCGAGTCAGTACGACGCTCTAGGGCACCTGTGGTGCGGGGACCAGATCTACAACGGCTACCCGGCCGAGACGACGACCGGCGGGATGAAGAAGGCCAGCATCTTGCCGATCGCCGAGAAGGGCGTCGTCGGCCGTGGTGTTCTGATCGACATGGCCCGCTACCGCGGCAAGAGGTGGCTGGACAAAGGCGAGACCTTCGACCACACCGATCTGGTCGCCGCCGCCGCCCAGCAGGGTGTCGAGATCCGTAAGCGGGACATCTTGTTGGTCCATACCGGATGGCTCGAATACTTTTACAACACCCCGCGCGAGAAGTTTTACGACAACTTCAACGAGCCGGGCCTGACGTATTCACCCGAGCTGGTCGCGTGGTTCAACGACATGGAAATTCCCAATCTCGTCACCGACACGATCGCCAACGAAGTCACCCACGACCCGGTCTCCGGCGTCTGGCTGCCGCTGCACAACGCGTTGATGCGCAACCTCGGAGTCACCTTCGCCGAGATCATCGCCCTGCACGAATTGGCCGAGGACTGCAAGGACGATGGCCAGTACTCGTTCCTCTACACGGCAGCACCACTGAAGGTGGTCGAAGGAACCGGCGCACCGGTCAATCCGATCGTGATCAAGTAGGGCAGACCGATCAACCAGCTGCACGCCGACGGAACGCCTGCGAGTCGCACCGGCCGACAGAAGCTGGCACGGGTGCCGCTCGGTGACGCGTAACGCACGGCGGGAGATCTCGTTGCTCGAGCTGATCGACGACCTCGACGCGCACGAGGCGCGGTTCACCGCCCGGATCGCCACCGAGCTACATAACGACCGCGGGTACACGGCGGTCCAGGCGCTGCCCCGGCATCGGGCCCACCCTGCCCGCAGTGTTCGTCGCCGAGATTGGGACGTGCACCGGTTCACTGATCCCGCTCACCTGTGCTCCTGGGCCGGTCTGACACCCAAGCACCGCGAGTCCTTTCGCCGTCGTGCGCCGCGGGCACACCAGCAAGCAGGGCAGCAATCTGGTGCGCTGGGCGGCGGTCGAGGCCATCCAACGGCATCCCGCGGGCACGACGATCGCCGTCGACCGCACCCCGCATCGAGGCCCGTCGCGGCAAGAACATCGCCAAGGTCGCCGCGGCGAGAAAATTGCTCACCCTCGTCTACTACGGGCTGCGCGACGGGCACATCCGCGCACTGACCCACATAGGGAGGCGTGAGCACCCGGGCCAACACCCGCGCGGCCGCTGCACTGTCTGACCCCTGCCTCGGCGGCGTGGTCGCCAACGTGATTGACCCCGCGTGTTGCTTCGCCGTAACACTCCATGCCCGCCGGGCCGGGCGAAAGGATGCCCGGCAGCCGAGGAAGCTCGGCCATGCCC
>NZ_JAAOQS010000217.1:0-3944 GCF_011603105.1 Rhodococcus sp. A14
GTGCGGGGGTGGGGTGGTCGCCGAGGTCGAGGACCAGTCGGAACGCGGCGCAGATCAACGGGTCGTCGTGGCCGTGGGTCGACGAGCGCGTAGGACAGTTCGATGAGCGCTTCGAGCGCGCTGCTCTGGTGTGCCGCCCGCTCGGTGCAGCCGTCGTCGAACCGGGTCAGACCGACGTCAGTCGCCTGCCGGGCGAGGTCCGTTTGGACCGGAAGTGGAAGTAGAGGCCGCCCTTGGTGGCGTGCGAAACTCCGGTGATCTCGTGCAGGGCGGCGTGGGTGTACCCGTGCCGATCGAATTGCTCCGCCGCCCGCGCCAAGATGGTGGTGCGGGTCAGTTGGACCCGTCGTTGCATGACGGACCTCGCTTTCGCATAGTGTCTTCTGCCCTCGCGGGAAGAATCATAAGGAAATCGGCGCGGCCCGCCTGAACTATTTCATGTCGCGGCGCATGGTGTCATCTACGAACAGCGCTGCGGACGTCACCACCAGGTTCCTCACGCAATTTCCTGCGTCGCCGTTCGGAATGGCGCCGCGACCGCGTCGAATTGGACGAGTGGTCAAAATGGAATTGGACGACTGATCAAAATAAAGAAGAAAGTTTATGGGCCGATCGGTGCAACACGATGAGCCCTACCGGCGATACACGACCGGGCGGGACCGAAAGGTGGCCCATCGCCGAGCGGGGAGACCCGCGGAACAAGGAAGTTCGAGTTGCCGGTATGAATGTGTTCTGGATGGTCGAAGTCCTGATGGTCACGTTGTGCGTGATCGCGGTGTCGCTCGCCGCGGCGGTGACCGCCGATGCGGTGTCCGGACGCTCCCGCGAACGGGGACCGGACCGGGTCGACGCTGCGGTCTCACCCACGGCGTCGCCGGTCCTCACTACCCGGGAGGTGCGCCGCGACCGGGACTGGCACCGGGTCGCGACACGGGCGTGGACGATCTGCATCCTCGCCTCCGTGGTCGCGGTCGCGGCCGTCGGGGTGCTGATCGTCGTGGGATAAAGCCCCCGGCCCACGACCGCCGGACGCTTACGCTCGATTGATGGCGAAGAAGCTGCCCGCCGATGAGCGCCGCGCCCAACTTCTGGAGGCGGCGTTGATGATCGCGGCCGAGCAGGGCGTCGACGCGCTGACCATGCGCCCACTCGCGGCCGATGCCGGGGTGTCCCCCGGAATCGTGCACTACCACTTCCACGACAAGGACACCCTCCTCACCGAACTGGGCGAGACTCAGATCTTGCAGGTCAACGAGGGGATGCGGCTGGCATTCGGGCAGTACACCGAACCCTCCGGGCTGACCGGGATCCCGGCCCTCGAGGATCTGCTGCGCGCCGGAATCCGCGGTCTGTGGCCGATCGTCGAAGCCACCCCCCACCACCAGCTGCTGGCCTACGAGCTGACCGCCCAGGCGCTGCGCCGCCGCAGCGCCGGCAACCTGGCGGCGGGGGCGATCGCCGAGCGGCAGTACTCCGCAATGGACGCCGAAACCGTCGCGTTCCTCACCCTGTGCGCGACCCGCGCCGACGTCACCTGGATCACCCCGGTCGAGCAGGTCGCCCGGTTCGCGCTCGCGTGCATGAACGGATTGGTGCTGCGTTGGCTCGTCGACCGGGACAGCGCCGCCGCCCTGATCGCCCTCGACGACCTCGTCCAGATCCTCACCAGCAAAGCTCGCTGACTGTCGCGGACGTTCTGTCCCTGCGCGCGGTTGACGCATCGGGTCACACCGCAGCGGGCATGAGAGGAAGAGCCGGGGGTGTGTGAGTGACTTCTCGCGCGGGGCCGCGCGGGGCCGCGCGGGGCCCGAGGGGGTGAGCGCGATCGTTCGTCCTCGGTCCACGCGCGGCGGGTGACGGCCCTCGGTCGAAAGGGGGAGTCGACAGAGGGTCTCGCCGCCCGCGGACAGCCGTCGAGCCGTGGGCAGCGTGTGGGTGGAGTACCCCGAATCGGTCGCACTATGTGTCCAACCCATGACCGGATTCTTGCTGACTTTGCTGTTTCAGCGAAGTTTCTGCTGCCGATATCTTCGTGGCGATATTCCTTGTGGCGGAGGGGCCCTCGGTCGTCGCGGGCGATGGTATTGGTCGCCCGGGCGGGTAGACATCGACGGCGGTTTCGAGGCGCATGCCCGCCACGCTGTTCGCCAGACAGCGGCTGACGGATTGACCGTCGCCGCCACTGTGCAGCGGTTTGCCCACTCTGCCACCGCAGATCAGCGCGAGACCGGAGCGGCCAGCTCATCCGAACAGTCTCGCCGTCGCCGGGAGGGAGGGGCTAGCTCGGTGCACGCTTGGAGGGTGCTCGGTCAAGCGTGTGCGTACCCGGTAGTCGCGGCGAAAGACTTGCTTTGATCCGAAGGTCGGGCGCCGGAGAGTGGGCGCTATCGGCTGCATCTCGAACGCACGCGTAGCAGCCGGTAGGGAAACCGGAGAAGGGACAGCGTGAGACCGCCGAGCGTCACACCGCGGATCGTATCCGGATCGATGTGCCTGGGGCCTGTTGATGCGGAAATCGGGGGGTCGGCTTGCGGCTCGCAGGTGGGGTTCAGGTCGCGCTGGCGCGGGTAACCCGAGCCAATCCGAAACAACACCCGCGTACGGCTGCCCCCAACCAGGACCGATCCGACATGACCTCACACCGGCACATCACCACCGATCACGACGAGATCCGCGGTTGGATTCAGGCGCATCACGGCGTACCGGCACGAACGGCGACGACCACCGACACCGCAGCCGCCCTGCACATCGACTTTGCCGCGGTTCGCCCCGGCGAGCTCGAGCACATCTCCTGGGAGGAGTGGTTCACCGCGTTCGATGCGCAAGGCCTCGCCCTGTGCTACCCGGATCCGCATCTGCGCGGCGGAGCGAGCGCGTGGTTCGAACTCGTGCCCCGCGGCGGCGGAATTCACCCGTGAGGTGAGCGGCGTGGCAGGCGTACCGCGGCATCGACGCGGGTACCCGATCCGGGTGGGGCAAGCCGATGTCGAGAGGCCCCGCGTGAAGGTGATCGTCGATGACCAATCTGTACTATCCACTGGCTGTTGCGCTGTACATCCTCGTGGCACTCTGGCAAGGCAATCTCGGCCACTGGTGACATCCGCCGAGTGCGTCCAGGCCCGGGTGGGGCGTGCCGCTCGATGTAGGAAATCGATGACCATCGAGGACCCCCTTTTGTGCTCCTCGATGGTGGAAGCGCGGTGTGCCCGAACCTTTGGGTGGATGGTTGATGTCGACGGACGGTGAGGATAGGTCAGCGCGACGACCGTGAGGGGATCGCCTGTGAGCGTGTGGATCCCGAGCGCCGGTGCCGTTCGGATCCCGTGTTCGACCGTTCTGGCTCTGGCAGTCTGAAGTGGCCCCGGTCGGGCGGCTCGAGTTGGACCCAGTCGACCCTTATCCGGTGAGGGGTGTGACGGCTCGAAGTGGCCCCACCGCGACACGCCCGGGGTGGCTGTTTTGGTCGGTGTGAATCCTGGTGACGGGTGTGGGCGCGATGATCGAGACCGACCACACCGCCGGCCGTGAGGGGTTCGGGTTGGAGTCTCGGGTGCAACTTTTCGAGGACATCCGCCGCGATGCGCGGTGTGAGGGCCTGTCGATCCGCGCGCTGGCGGACCGTCATGGTGTGCATCGTCGGACGGTGCGCGCGGCCTTGGAGTCTCCGGTTCCGCCTCCCCGGAAGAGGCCGGTGCGGATCGCGGCGAAGCTCGAACGGTTCAAGACGTTGATCGATGACATGCTGGTCACGGACCTGACCGCGCCGCGGAAGCAGAGGCACACGACCAAACGGATCTGGACAAGGTTGATCGACGAACACGGCTGCGAGGCCTCGTACTCGTCGGTGCGGGACTACGTCGCCCGCCGACGCCCGGAGATCGTCGCCGAGTCCGGGAGGGGAACCGAGACGGCCTTCGTGCTGCAAGACCATCTTCCCGGTGCGG
>NZ_JAAOQS010000218.1:0-3887 GCF_011603105.1 Rhodococcus sp. A14
GGTGTGTTGACTGAACTACCGGAGTGTGGGTTCGTGTTCTTCGAGCTGGTCGCTGTGAGGCCCGGCTATGTTGCCTGACCATGTCTGAATCACGAGATGGAAATCGGAATCTGGAGTCGTTGAGGGTCGAGCTGGTCGGGTCGTTGGTGTCCACCGGCGATCCGTGGGAGCCGTTTCGGTTGGTCGATGCTTGTGGTGAGCCGGTGGGCGCGGTGACGGCGTATCTGGCCGAACTGCAGGCGGCGGGCCGGTCGACGGCAACGCAGCGTTCCTACGGGATGGACCTGCTTCGGTGGTTCCGTTTCCTGTCGGCAGTGGAGGTCGCGTGGCAGGAGGCGACGAGGGCCGAGGCGCGAGACTTCTCCCGATGGATTCAGATGAGCACCAAACCCGTTCGGCCGCATTGGCGTTCCTCCGACAAACCTGCACCGGCGGCGACACCGACGCTTAACCCGGTGACCGGCAAAAGCTCGCCGGGTCGCACCTACGCCGTCGCGACCGTGGCGCACTCCGAAACGGTGCTGCGCGGCTTCTACGCGTTCCACGTGGAGGCCGGTACCGGGCCGTTGGCGAATCCGTTTCCGCTGGCCCGGTCCGGTCGCCCGAATGCGCATCACAACCAGATGGACCCGTTTCAGCGGCAGCGCGCCGGTCTGTATCGGCCCCGGCAGGTCAAGCGGATCCCTCGGCAGATTCCTGACGCGCTGTTCAATGAGTTGTTCGCTCGCTTGTCGTGTGACCGGGACCGGGCGTTGGTCGCGTTTTGGGTATCCACCGGCGTTCGAGCGTCGGAACTGCTGGGAGTGCTGCATGGCGGCGTCGATCCTGGCGGGCAGTTGATCACAGTGGTGCGCAAGGGGTCACGGGCGATGCAACAGGTCCCCGCGTCGCCGGACGCGTTCGTGTGGTTGCGGCTCTACCAGCAGCAGACACACGGCGTGGTGCCCGCCGGACCGGATGACCCGGTGTGGTGGACGCTGAGACGGCCGTATCGTGCGTTGAACTACCACGCCGCCCGGGCGATGTTCGGCCGTGCGAACGCGCTGCTGGGGTCGAATTGGTCGCTCCACGACCTGCGTCACACCGCGGCCTACCGGCTGGCCCGCGACCCGAAGATGCCGATCACCGACGTGCAGTGGGTGCTTGGCCACTCGTCGCTGACCACAACTCAGATCTACGTCAATCCGACTCCCGAAGACGTCGTCGAGGCGGTGCTGGCCCACCACCGACGACGAACCGAGCCGCTACCCGCACCCGAGCAACCGCTGCTGAGATATCGGCAGGACAGCCTGGACGTGCTGTTCGGGCGGGGGACGTCATGACGACGGCAACCGTTTCCAGCGCCGGGAACATGAGAACATGGCAGCTCAGCCGGGAAGCGGAGGTGCTGCGTGAGAAATTTCCGCCCCGGCCGGCGCCGACCTCGTGGACGGCAACCCGGCAGAGCCGCGACACCGTCGAAGCCCGACTGGCGGGCGGACCATTTCGGGCCGAGGACTCGAACGCCCGCTACCACCGCAAGAAGTCGCTGCAGACGGTGCTGGACTGGCTTGAGCTGTATCCGGGCTCGTCGTGGCAGCAGCGGTGGAACGCCACCGGCGCCGGGATCGACGGTCACCGGGACTGGCGCGTCAAGCTGCTCGCCGACCTGGACGAGGCAGGGCTGCTCGGCGAGCAGCCCCGCTCGGTCCACAGGCTGTTGGGTATGGGGCTGATCCAGCTCATCGGTGGCGACTACGTGCGCCCGTCGCTGGGCTGGCTGATGGCCACGTCCTCGCCGCTGCGCATCGCCAACGAGATGGCCAAAGTCCGCGATCGTCATGGCCTCGCGCAGCTGCGGGCGGTCCGCACGTCGAGCACGGTGGGCGATGCGACGATGGTCCCGGCCATCGAGCGGGTGGCGCTGATGATGGCCGCCAAGGGCGGCACGGTCGCCGACGTCACCCCCGGCGACTGCATCGAATTGATGCAGACCAGCCGAGAGGTGTTCCCCGGACCCAACCGCTCCGGTCGGCACAGCCCGCTCTTCTACCAGCTGCTGCATTCGATCGGGGCCTTCCCCGCGGATGCGCCGCCAACGGTGCGCATGTTCAGCAGCCTTTTCGTCGGCAGGCTGTCGGTCGAGCAGCTTGTCGACCGCTACGACCTGGCCTGTCGCCCGGTGCGTGAGCTGTTGGTGGACTACTTGCGCGAACGGCAACCCGCCGTCGACTACAGCACGTTGACCAACCTGGCCACCACGCTGACCCTGTGGTTCTGGAAGGACCTGGAACGACACCACCCGGGAATCGACTCGCTGCAGCTGACCCCCGAGGTCGCCGCCGGGTGGAAACAACGAATCCGCACCCGCACGGTGCGGTCGAGAAACGAACACGGCGATGTCATCGAGACGACGGTCGAACGCGACTCCGCGGCCGACATCCTGATCACCGTGCGCTGCTTCTACCTCGACCTGGCGCAATGGGCCGTCGACGACCCAGCCCGCTGGGGACCGTGGGCGGTGCCGTGCCCGATCCGGGCCGCCGACGTGCAGCACCGGAAGATGACTTCTCGCCGCAAGTCCCGCATGGACCAGCGCACCAGGGAACGCCTGCCCGCACTGCCCGCGCTGGCCACTGTCGTCGAACGAGAACGAAAGGCAGCCGCGGCCCGCCTCGAGGCAGCCCGGACGGTCGAGCCTGGCGAGCAATTCACCGTGGAGGGCCTCACACTGCGGCGCGCACGCCTGAAACGGCACTCGCCCCGCACCTGGGCCGAAGAACCCGACACCGGTCGACGACGTGACCTGAACCGTGAAGAGGACAACGCCTTCTGGGCGTGGGCCGCCATCGAAGTCCTGCGGATGACCGGCATCCGGGTCGAGGAGCTCACCGAGCTGACCCACCCAAGCCTGGTCCAATACCGAACACCTCACACCGGGGAACTCATTCCGCTACTACAGATTCCGCCGTCGAAGACCGATCAGGAACGCCTGCTGGTGATCTCACCGGAACTGGCCGATGTGCTGTCGGCGGTCGTCTGTCGCGTCCGCGGCAGCGACGGCAGTGTCCCTCTGGTGGTCGCCTACGACCACCACGAGAAGGTTTGGAACCCACCGATGCCGCTGCTATTCCAACGCGCCATTGGCCTCGAGACCCGGCCGATCCCCATCGGCGGTGTCCGCGACCTGATCAGCGGCGCCCTGGCCCGCTCCGGGCTCACCGATACGGCGGGCCGACCGTTGGACTTCGCGCCCCACGACTTCCGCCGCCTGTTCACCACCGACGCAGTGATGAACGGGATGCCGCCCCACATTGCACAGCTGATACTCGGCCACCGCGACATCAACACCACCATGGGCTACAAGGCCGTCTATCCCGAGGAAGCTATCGATGGACACCGCGCCTTCATCGCCCGTCGCCGAGCCCTGCGGCCCAGCGAGGAATACCGCAGACCCACCGACGCCGAATGGGAGGAGTTCCTTGGCCACTTCGAGCGGCGACGACTGGCGCTGGGCGACTGCGGCCGCGCATACGGCACCGGCTGCATTCACGAGCACAGTTGCGTTCGATGTCCACTGCTGAGGGTCGATCCAGCCCAACGACACCGCCTGGTCGACATCCGCGACAACCTCATCACCCGCATCGCGGAAGCCGAGCACAAAGGCTGGGTCGGGGAAGCCGAAGGACTCCGGGTCAGCCTCGCCGCGACTAGGGAAAAACTCGCCGAGATCGGCACCGCCATCGCCAGAGGCAACGCTACAGTCGCACTCGGTATCCCCGGCTTCCGCGAACTCGCCGGCCGCACCGCGACAACCCCACACCACCCGACCACTCCCACCAGCCAGGAGCATGACCAATAGTCGCCACCAACAGCAGGAACGGCGCCTGGCCGTTAGTTCAGAGAAG
>NZ_JAAOQS010000219.1:0-3661 GCF_011603105.1 Rhodococcus sp. A14
GGCCCAGGCGGCGTAGCGGGCGGCGAGGGGGGCGGCGGTGAGTCCGTGCGCCAGGACGGAGAGTGCGATCGTGATAACCGCGGTGGTCAGGAGTAGTTCTTCGTGGGGTAGCTCGCCCGGTTCTTCGACGATGAGGATGGCGAAGACGATGGTGGCGAGGCCGCGGGGCCCGAACCAGCCGAGAAAGGCCAGGGTCGGGGCGCGTGGGTGGGTGCCGACAAGGGACAGTGCGACGGGGATCATCCGGACGACGGTCAGGCTCACGACGGCGTACCCGAGCACGGCCCAGGAGAGACTCCCGAGTGCGGGACCGAGCAGCACGGCGCCGAAGACGATGAAGGTCACGGCGCTGAACAGGTCACCGGTCTCGTCGATCATATGCCCGGCGTCGTCGTCGACGTCGGCGCGGCGCCGGAGTGCGCCGAAGGTCAGTCCGCCGACGAACGCGGCGATGAATCCGGAACCGCCCAGCGGCACGGCGGCGGTGTAGGCGAGCAGTGCTGCGGTCACCGGCACGGTGTGCGCCCACAGTGGGTCGAGGGCGTGGCGCCGACCGGCCGTCACCAGGACCGTGGCGGCGAGTACGCCTGCCACGACCCCGGCGACGACCCCGTATCCGATCTGCTCGGTGACCAGACGGGCGGCCGCACCATCGCCGATCGCGCCCGCTTCGGCTTGCGCGATCGCGAGCACGATCAGGAACAATGGCACACAGATACCGTCATTGAGGCCGCTTTCGACGTTCAAGCCCTGGCGTATCCGCATCGGCAGCACGGGGAGGGTGACCACGGCCTGACCGAGCGCGGCGTCGGTGGGGGCGAGGATCACCGCGAGCAGCAACGCCTCGGGCCAGGCGAGATCGCCGAGCACGATCGCGGCGGCACCGAATCCGGCCGCGATGGTCAGCGGCAGACCGATACCGAGAAGTCGCGCAGGTAAGGAGATCTCGGTGCGGAGTTCGGCCAGGTCGACGTGTGCAGCGTCGGAGAACAGCACCAACGCCAGGGTCACCTCGGCGAGCAGTTTGACGATCTCGGCGGTGGCGTGCACGTCGACCACGCCGGCCGCCTCCACGCCGAGCAGGAGCCCGGTGACGGTGAAGACGATCGGGGCGGTGATCGGCGTGCCCGCAACGCGCCGGGAGATCCCCGCGAAGCCGAGCAGGACCACGGCGATCGCGGGCAGCGCCCACGTCATGGCGGCCACGCCTCACACCCGGTCGATATCGCCGTGGCGCGAGGTCGTGTCGTGAGGCCGCAACCCTCGATTCGCATGATGAATCCCCTGTCCCATCGTCGTCCTCATAGGTTGCGGAAATGCCTGTCGCACTGTTCGTTGTCGCTAGCCGTTCATCTCGCCGGTCGATATGGCCGTGCGGCTCGGTCTCTGTCGGGGTGCCAGGTCGAGACGGCCCAGATCACCACGGCGTTGAGGGCGATGATCGTGATCGCCCACATGGGGTAGTAGGGCAACCAGAGGAAGTTGACGATGATCGAGATTGCGCAGATCACCATGGCGCCCCCTCGCGCCCAGGTGGCACCGGTGAACAGGGCGATTCCGGCGGCGGTGACGATCGCGCCGAGAACCAGGTGGGTCCACCCCCATGCGGTGAGGTCGAATTGGTAGGTGTAGTCGACTCCGGTGACGATTACCTCGTCCTTGGAGATCGCGGACAGGCCCTGGAGTAGCTCGAGGACACCGACGGTGACCAGCAGAACCGCCCCACCCATCGCGGACCCTTGCGCCACACCGCGTTTGACCACAGATTCCTCGGACATGACCGTTTCCCTTCCCGGGCAACGCGTGAAGTTTCCGGCGAACTCCATTGTCCTCCGGTCGGGCCGGTGATGGCGGCAATTCGCGGCAGATGTGGTCCCGCCGAGTTGTCTCCAGGACCGGGAGCACGGGGACGACGCCCAAGCGTGATGGATTCGAAGCACGGACCGCCGGATCTCCGGTCATCTCGGAACATGCCCGTGGTCAGCCGCAGCATCTCCACGAGATGGCCCCGTTCGCGGTACCGGATGCGTGGGTGGGGCCTCGGAGTGTTTGAACCGCCCTGGATCGAGTGGAGACTTCGTTCAGGCCACCTCGAGGACCGAGGCGGCGGCGGTGGGGCGCTGTTCACGGTAGCGCGTCTCGTACTCGATCGGCGACAGGTAGTCGATCGACGAATGCAACCGGTCCGCATTGAACCAGCGAACCCACTCGGCAGTCTCCCGCTCCACCTCGTCCCGCCCGGACCACAATCGGTCCCGTCGATCAACTCGGTCTTGTAGAGCCCTATGGTCGATTCCATCATCGCGTTATCGAGGGCGTCCCCGGCGCTGCCGATCGAGCCCGCGATGCCCGATTCGGTCAGCCCGTCGACGAATACCCGTGAGGTATATTGCGAGCCCGCATCCGAGTGATGTACTAAATCTGTTGCGGTGAAACGGAAATCGGCTCTCTTGCGGGTGGACAACGCCTGTTCGAGCGTCGCGCTGACCAGCGGCGTGGCCTTGGTGGTCATCACCCGCCGGCCCAGGATCCGGCGGGAGTAGACATCGACGCAGAACGCGGGGTAGACGAACCCGGCCAGCGTCCACGCGTAGGCGAAGTCGGCGACCCACCTCTGGTCCGGACGCTGCGCCGCGTCCCATTTCCGCTCGATCAGATCCGGGTGCCGCGGCGCCCAATCATCGCGCTGGGTAGTGATCGTGCGGCGGCGGCCGCGGACGACCCCGGCGATGCCGGCGATCCGCATCAGGCGGACCACCTGATCACGCCCGATGTCTTGACCAGCGCGTTTCATCACCCGCCAGAGTTTGCGGGCACCGTAGACACGCTTGTTGGCGACGAACGCCGTGTGGACGGCGCTCGCGGCGTAGGCGTCGGCCAGCTCGGTGTCCGAGATGCGTCCGCGCTGCTCGGCCTTGTAGTAGGTGGACGAGGCGATGCTGATGCCGTGCTCGGTGAGCACGGCGCAGATCGGGTCGACCCCGAAACGGGAACGGTGAGTGTCGATATAGTCGATGATCACCGCAGTCGGCGGTCGACCTCCGCCGCCGCGAAAAACGCGCTCGCGGTCTTCAAAAACTCGTTGACTCTGCGTAATTCGGCTACTTCTCGGCGAAGGCGGGCAACCTCGTCCGACACGTCGGGTGTTGCAGACGATGCTCCGGGAGCGGGGTGGGTCTCCTCCCGTTCGATCCAGTTCCGCAGCGTCGCCGGCGCGATATCGAGCAGCTCGCCGACATGGCGACGGGCGGCGATCTTCGGGCCTCCGTGCTCGCGGATTCGGTCCCGATACATCCGTACTGCGCGCTCCTGGGTCTAAATGTCGTACTTCTTCGGTGCAGGCATGACCAACATTCTCCTTGCTAGATCAGCGGCCTCCACGTCGTCCAGGACGGTTCAGTAATGCCACACCCGCCCCCGCGCCGAGGTCATCCCGATCAGAGTCTGAATTCTTGGGCGGCCGCGTCGACAGGGCCTGCCCGGATGTGATGGTTACCTCCCTATGCATTGCAGTCCGAGCTCGCCCGTCCACGGGGCCGCCTCGGGCGCATCGCCTCGGCCGACGCCCTTGCCGTCACCATCGGCGGTGAGCCGGCTTTCCAGGCCGGTGATGATCGTGTCGAGCACCAGGCGGAACATGCGTTCCTGATCGGGGCCTGCG